>JAUSIH010000013.1 GCA_030648205.1 Dehalococcoidia bacterium
TGTTGGGGGGTGCTGGTGCCAGAGATGCGGACACGAATGGGTGCCAAACAAGAACAATATTGAACGAGAACCGAGAGTTTGCCCTAAGTGCAACAGCCCGTATTGGAACACGCCGAGGGTTCGGGAACCGAAGAAGAAGAAAACTTAGGAACCGCCATTTGACGGATAGGGAGGCTCTGTGGTTGCTGAGACAGTTAGACTAACCCCGCCCATGATGCTGGACATTCCGCATCAGCGCACTTGCGCATGTTCAGAAAACCACATCAGTTGTGCTGATGCGAAGGACTGGATCAAAGGGCAAATCGGCGTTTGGCAGTTCAATTACGAACAGCGCGACATGCGGGACAAGAACGTGCATCCGGCGACCTTTCCGATTGCATTGCCTAAGCGATGGATCGGGCTATTGACCCATCGGGGCGAGCTGGTGCTCGACCCATTCGTCGGATCAGGTTCAACGCTTGTGGCGGCGCGGGACCTCGGGCGCAACGCGGTCGGCTTTGATCTCAGTCAGGCTTACGTGGATGTCGCCACAGATCGTCTTCGCCAGATACCACTGGTAGCCGAGGGCGGCATCCAGACTGCAGTCGCCGCCGACGCACGAGATATCCCGCGTTATCTGCAACCAGATACGGTCGATCTCATTGTAACCTCGCCTCCCTACGCCAACCTCTTGAACAGGAAACGCAAGAACAAAAGCCGACGGGGTGACGAGCGCGGAAATGGCCAATTCCTGAAGGTCGAGCAATATTCGCAGAATCCTTCCGACCTTGGCTTACTCCCCATCGACGCCTATCAGGTTGAAATGAAGGCAATCTTTCGCGGCCTGTTGCCATTACTGAAACCCGGCGCTCACTGCATTGTCAACGTGCCCGACATGTGGTGGGAGAATCACAGAATTACCATTCACATAGCTGTTATCAAAGCCCTCACAGAGGCGGGGTACGAGTTCCGAAACACAGTCATCTGGGACAGGACAAATATCGTGAACCGCGTTGGGATTTTCGGATGGCCCAACAACTACATCACCATGGGGACGACATTTGAGTATCTGTTGGATTTCATCAAACCGCTGGCCTCATGAATAACCCACGCGACGAGGCCAAGCGTTTTATGCAGCGGGTGCGTAAGCGTACGGCCATGCCTTCGTCGGACCGTATGGTTGCGGAGACATTCACTCGTCTCAGGTATCTCCCTGGTTCCATACTCCCCGCTGATGTCCTGGTGAACTTCAACGAAATGCTTCGGCGGCTGTATGACGAGACGTTGGTCACTCTAGAGGATTATGAGGTACTGACCTATGCTACTGGCATTCCTGAGGAGTTCGTCAGCACCTACCCAGAAGATGTCGCCAAGGGCGAGAAGGTGGCAAAGAAACAAGGATTTGCCGCTGGTGTAACCTTTCTGCTAACCCGCTGGTATCCACGACTACGCAGGGCGTTCCTAAGCGTCGGACAGGGCAGAATGGCTAGGGGCGGCAAAGACTTTGAACTACAGATTGAGGGGCTCTTCAAGTTGGCAAGCCTCTCCTACGAGAAGCAGGAGAAGGCAGACCATACAGACTTCATGCTACCGGATGCGGCCTTTCATACGAAGAACAAAACAATGGCTGCTGTGATATCTGTGAAGCGGACGCTTAGGGAGCGTTGGGCAGAGGTTGCTGAGGAACTTTTCAACCTTCGCACACCGAATGTCTTTCTTTTCACGGCAGACGAGGATGTCACTATGGGGCATGTCGCGACGATCTGCGCGAAGTACAACATTCATCTAGTCGTTTGGGACGCCGTTAAGATCAAAAAGTTTACTGCAACCCCAATGGTGCTCAGTTACACCGAATGGGCTTCTGTGCGGCTACCTCAACTCCGCCAATTCTGGCCGAAACCCTGATCGGATTATTTGTGCAAAGCTTGACCACGGCCTGAATCAGGTGCGGATTCCCCGGTGCATGCGGCGCTCCGCGTCCTCCCGGGCGATGATGTCGCGCTTGTCGTACTTCTTGCGTCCGCGCGCCAGCCCCAGCTCGACTTTTGCGTTGTGTCGCTTCATGTACAGGCGGAGGGCCACCACGGTCAGGCCCTTGGAGTTGGCCTGCAGGAGCAGGTCACGGAGCTGGTCCTTGTGGAGCAGCAGTTTGCGCGGGCGCAACGGGTCGTGGTTGTACCGGTTGCCCCCGGGCCACAGCGCGATGTTGGCGTTTAGCAGCCACAGCTCCCCGCCCTGGCCCCTGGCGTACGCCTCGCGCAGGCTCACCTGGCCCGCCCTGATCGACTTGATCTCCGTGCCGGTCAGGACCAGGCCCGCCTCCATGCGCTCAAGGATATCGTAGTCGCGGAAGGCCTGGCGGTTGACCGCGATGACCTTGTCGTTCTGCTCCTTGTCTTTAGCGGGCATCAGGTCTCTCAGCGAAGGGCGGGTTTCTGTCCGTCACCTGGTGTCCTGTCCCTGAAATACGCGTATGAATTGTCATTGCGAGGAGTCCTTCCGCGGAAGGAGGACGAAGCAATCTGGAGGAGGGGTGTACCCCGCCCCGATTTCATCGGGGGCAACGAACTTCGGGGACACCATACTAGCGCGCCAGGCCCATCTGCTGCGCCAGCACGTCGTGGGCCTTCTGGAGTTGGACGTCCGGGCTGGCGTCCACTCGCGGAGCGGTGGCGTCGTTCGCGCCCGGGGGTAGCGGCGCTTCGATATCCGGCTCCAGGCCTTTGCCCTCTATCAAGTTACCGCTGGGGGTGTACCAGCGGGCGTGCGTGACATAAACTCCGCCTCCATCGCTGAGAGAGCGGATGATGTTGACGCTGCCTTTACCAAATGTCTTGACTCCGACAAGCGTGGCCCGCTTGGCGGACTGAAGGGCGCCCGCCAGGACCTCGCTGCCGCTGGCGCTGTACTGATTGACGAGCACCACGACAGGAAGGCCAAGCGCCAGACCACCCGGTTGCACGGGCCAATCCGTGCGCCGCCCCTGATTATCAACCTCGTAGAGGACGAGGCCTTCCTTCAGGAACTGACTCGCCACGTTGACCGTCACGTCGAGCAGGCCGCCAGGGTTGTTCCGCAAGTCCAGAATAATGCCTTTGACGTCTTTCCGCCTGGCTTCCTCCAGCGCGGCCCTGACCTCCTGGTCCGTGCGCTGGTTGAACTGAGTGATGCGCAGCACGGCCAACTTGTCGTCGGGCACGTTCAGCGACACCGTTTCAATGCGGACGTCGGCGCGGACTATCTGAAGGTCTATTGACTCTTTCTCACCGGCGTGACGGATGGTTATCTTCACGGAAGTGCCGCGGGCGCCTCGTATCTTGAGCACCGCCTCCTGGAGAGTCAGGCCCTTGGTCGGCTCGCCGTTGATGGCCAGGATCGCGTCTCCGGGGCGCACGCCCGCCTTCTCCGCAGGCGACGAGGTGAAGGGCGACACAATGATGATCTGGCCCTCGCGGACAGCCACGACCGCGCCGATTCCTTCAAAGCTCCCGCGCAGGCTCTCCTGGTCAACCCGGAAGCTGTTCGGGTCAATGTAAGCGGTGTACGGATCGTTCAGGGCCTCTATCATGCCCCTTACCGCCCCTTGGGTTAGCTTCTCCGAGTCCAGCCGGTTCCTATCCACATAGTCCTGCTGGAGGACGTTCCAGACCTCGGTCACCAGGGCGAAGTCCTTGCTGGCAGCCCTCGGAGCTGCGGCAGGCGCCGCCGGCGCCGCGGAGGCTGACGGTGCCGAGGACGCTTGGGGCACAACACGGGCCAGCGGAAACGCGGTGCACGCGGTGGCGACAAGCATCATCACAGCCAGAAGACAGGCTGTGATTTTGAGAGAGTGTCTGGTCAAGTGTTCCATATGTATCCTCGTGGATGCTTTCTCCCATTCCGGAACGTTTGGTGAGATGGGACAGTGCCATTCTAGCACAAGTGGCCGCCTTTCCGGTCTAGGGCCATCGCGTCTAATCCCTTCTTACTCACGGACATGGCAAACCACAAAGGGGGCATCCCTTCGTCGCTCCGGCGAAAAGCCTGCCCCGGCGAAGGCCGTGGGCCGGAGCCCAGGGACACAAGTTCGCCCGCAACCGGCGACGCTCGCGTCCTGCTTCGGAAACGCGCTCCCTATTCCATGTCATACCGGCTTCCGCCGGTATCCAGAGAAGCGCCGGGAAGCGCTGGATTCCGGCCCCGTATCAGGTACGGGGCAAGCTCTACGCCGGAATGACGGTGGTGGACCGGCGGGCTTCTTTCAGCATCTCTTCAAAGACTCACCGGACGGACGGGAAAGAACGCTCACATTTAAGACGCGTTGGCCCTGCTTTCTGGTCGCGTTGACACCCCCGTAGCCGCATGCTAGCATGCTCTCGTTGCTCGCCGCCGTGGGCCGAGCGCTCGGCGTTCCACAGGCCCCTATCTATCGGGGCATCCACCTCGCGTGAGGAGGTCCGATGGTCGGCATCAAGTCCTACGGAGCCTACATCCCCAAGTACTTCCTGGGCAAAGAGACCGCGGGCTGGGGTCTCGCCACTGAAAAGGCTGTCAGCAACTTCGACGAAGACAGCGTCACGATGGCCGTCGCGGCAGGTATTGACTGCCTCCACGGAGAGGACAGGGGCCACGTTTCGAGCCTCTTGCTGGCCACCAGCTCGTCTCCCTACGCCGACAAACAGGGCGCCACACTCGTCGCCACCGCGCTCGACCTGCCGCGAGAGACGTTGACCGCTGACGTCACCGGCACCCTGCGGGCGGGCACAACGGCGTTGCGCATGGCCGCCGACGCCATCGCGGGCGGCTCGGTGAAGCAGGCGCTTGTCACGGCTTCGGACGCGCGAATGGCGGCGCCCCGCAGCGACCTCGACCGCTCCCTGGGCGACGGCGCGGCGGCGCTGCTGCTGTCCGACTCCGACGCCATCGCGGAGATCGAGGGCAGCCACTCCCTGTCCGAGCACATGCTGGACGTGTGGCGACCCAGCGGCGAGACGTTCCTCCGCACATGGGAGGAGCGGTTCGTCACTGACGAAGGCTACCTCCGCATCATGGAGGAAGCCGTCCAGGGGGCACTGAAGAAGTTCAACCTCAAGACGGCTGACATCTCCAAAGCCATCTACACCGCGCTCGACCCGCGACGCCACGGCGAACTGGGTCGCAAGCTGGGCTTCTCGCCGCGGCAGATACAGGACCCCCTCTTCAGCAAAGTGGGCAACACAGGCGCGGCTTTCTCGATCATGCTCCTGGTCGCCGCCCTGGAGACCGCCCAGCCGGGCGACCGCATCCTGCTGGCCGCCTATGGCGACGGAGCGGACGTGTGCCTCCTGCGCGTCACCAAGCGCATCACCCAGGTCGGGAATAGACGCGGGGTGAAGCAGCACCTGGAGGCGCGGCGTCCTCTGGCCGACTACGATACCTATCTCCGCTGGCGACAGCTCCAGGTGAGCGAGGCGGCGCGGCGACCGAACCCGCCGGGGCTTTCGCCGCCCGCGCTGCTGCGCGAGCGCGACCAGAACCTGCGCCTGTACGGAGGCCGGTGCAAGGCGTGCGGCCATACCGAGTACCCGCCCCAGCGGATATGCACGTTCTGCAAGGCCAGCGACCAGGCGGAGATGGTGCGCCTCTCCGACAAACGCGGGGAGATATACACCTACTCGCTGGACTACATCGCGGGCACGATTGATATGCCAATGGCGATCACCGTCGTCAACTTCGACGGCGGCGGCCGGATGCTGGCGATGATGACGGACCGGGAAGTGAGCGAGGTCAGGGTTGGGCTGCCCGTCGAGATGAGCTTCCGTCGGCTGCACACGGTCGGCGGCATTCACAACTATCACTGGAAAGCCACGCCCGTACGCGCGTAGGCTTCACGCAGCGGCTCGGCGAGAACAAGCGGAGAACGGTGGAACACGATAACGCCGCGCAGAGGCGAGTGCAGGGGCGCAGCCCCTGCCGGAGGGTCTGGGAGAGCCTGCCCTGAGCGCAGCCGAAGGGTGTCCTCCCGAAGAACTCTTTTCTTCCCCCTCTCCTTGAAGGAGAACAATGGGACGCAGTGACGCCCACACAAGACGCAGTGCAGGGCGCAGCTCTGCCGGAGGGTCTGGGAGAGCCTGCCCTGATCCTTCCAGGGAAGGACGAAGGGTGTCCTCCCGAAGAACTCTTTTCTTCCCCCTCTCCTTGAAGGAGAACAATGGGACGCAATGACGCCCACACAGACGCGGTGCAGGGGCGCGGCCCCTGCCGGAGGGTCTGGGAGGTGTCCTCCCAGATTCGCTTTATCTCTCCCCCTCTCCGCGGGCGGAGAGGGGGACCAAGGGGGTGAGGTCAGGACCCCGGAGTAAGGCATAGAGCTTCTGGAGGAGGCGCAATCATGCCAGGCATTCGTGATAAAGTAGCCATCATCGGGATGGGCTGCACCAAGTTCGGGGAGCGCTGGGACGCGGGCTGGCAGGACCTGCTGGTTGAGGCCGCGCAAGAGGCCTACAAGGACGCGGGCGTCGAGGCGAAGGACATCCAGGCCGCATGGCTCGGCAGCCATACGACGCTGTGGACGGGACAGCCCCTCGCCGAGGCCCTGAAGTTCGACTACATCCCCATCACCCGCATTGAGAACGCCTGCGCCACCGGGACCGACGCCTTTCGCAACGCCTGCTACGCCGTCGCCGCGGGCGTGTACGACGTCGTCATGGTCGCCGGATGCGAGAAACTGAAGGACTCGGGATGGGCCGGCCTGGGCACCACCCAGATTTCGCCGGACAGCGGCGTCACCCCGCCCACTCCGCCGCCCGCGCAGTTCGCGCTGGCCGCGACGCGCTACTTCCACGACTACAAGATTCCCTACGACGAGGCGAGGCGGACGCTGGCCCGGATAGCGGTCAAGAACCACCACAACGGCACGCTGAACCCGCGCGCCCACTTCCAGCGCGAGATCACCCTGGAGCAGGCGCTGAACGCTCCCATGATCGCCTGGCCCCTGGGGCTGTACGACTGCTGCGGCGTCTCCGACGGCGCGGCGGTCGCCATCATCTGCCGGGAGGACATAGCCAAGAACTTCCGGGACGACTACGTGCTGGTCAAGGGCATGGGCCTGACCGCGGGCGGCAGGCAGGGGTTGTTGCGGGACGACTACACCTTCACGACCTTCCCGGAGAACGTGACAGCGGCGAAGATTGCATACGAGGAGGCGGGCATCCGCAACCCGCGCAAAGAGATCAGCATGGCCGAGGTCCACGACTGCTTCACCATCACCGAACTGATTATCTACGAGGACCTGGGCTTCTCCAAGCGAGGACGCGCGAAAGAAGACGTGGAGGCGGGCACGTTCAGCCTCGACGGCGAGCTGCCCATCAACACGGACGGCGGGCTTAAGTGCTTCGGCCATCCCATCGGAGCCAGCGGCATCCGCATGATCTACGAGGTGTACAAGCAGTTGCAGGGGAAGGCGGGACCGCGACAGCTCAAGAACGCGAAGATCGGGCTGACGCACAACCTGGGCGGCCAGCCCGGCTCCTTCACCTGCGCCATCGGCATCTTCGGCCAGCGGGACTAGGCGTCATTTCAAAACTCTTGAAGCCACTCAAATACGCGTTGAAACCCGCTCATGGTTCGACAGAGCCTGCCCTGAGCAAAGCCGAAGGGCTCACCATGAGCGGCGAGTAAGCCCCGCTCACCCTGAGCTTGTCGAAGGGTGCGGGACAGACCCCTGAAACGTGTTCTAGCGAGAGCCACTGGAACTGGTCTTACCGCGGCGTCACGTCCGGGAGCCTGTCCATCATACAAGGACTGACCAGTCAGTCCTCCCCTACTCTGTAGCAGTGGTGGCATAATGACATAGTTTGCGGCGCAACCAGCTCATTGCTTACGGAGCGCGCCGTTTCGCCGCGCAAGCCGTTTTCCGAGGCCTTGACGGCCTCGACCGCGCCACGGACAGGCGCATCTTCAAAAGCAGAGGTGGTGACCTATGGCTGGTCCTCTTGAGGGCATCCGCGTCCTGGAGTTCACGTCCGGCGCGTTCGGTGGGATGTGCGCCATGGTGCTCGGCGACCTGGGCGCGTCGGTCATCAAGGTGGAGGGTCTTGAAGGCGAGCCGCTGCGCTATGGCAACATGCCGGGGCGAACGTACGCGGTGGAGACGACACGGGATGAGAGCTACAAGTGGCTTGCCTGGAACCGCAGCAAGCAGTCGCTTGCACTTGACGTAAAGCAACCGGAGGGCCTGGAGGTCGCTCTCAAGCTCGCGGAACGGGCTGACGTGCTCATCAAGAGCTTTCGGCCCGGCGTCATGGAGCGCCTCGGCCTGGGCTACGATGAGCTGTCGAAGGGGAACCCGCGGCTCATCTACTGCTCGCTCTCCGGTTATGGCGAGGAGGGGCCGCTGGCGCACCGCATCTGCGGCGACATGTGGGCGCAGGCGTTCGGCGGCGTCATCGCGGCCCAGGGCACCGAGGGCCAGCCGCCATACCTCAACAGCGTCGCGCTTTCCGACCACGCCGGCGCCGTCATCAGCGCCTTCGGCGTCCTCGCCGCGCTCTTCGCGCGCGAGAAGACGGGCGTGGGCCAGAAGATATCCAACAACCTGGTCAACTCGGTCATGTTCATGCAGTCAACCGAGATCGCGGCCTACCTGATGGATGACATAAAGATGGTCCGTCGCGGGCGCGGCTGGCTGTGCGGCCAGTTCCCGTTCGGCGCCTTCCGCGCCAAAGACCGCGACCTGGTCAGCGTCTTCGGCTCGCGCGACGAGTGGCCGAAGCTGTGCGACGTGCTGGGGATACCGGAGCTGGGGCGCGACCCCCGGTACGACACCCAGGAGAAGCGCGAGGCGCTGAAGCACGAGCTGTACCCCCATCTGGACGCCGCCTTCTCGCGGCGCACCGCCAGTGAATGGGTGAGCATCTTCCGCGCCTCCAAGATGCGCGTTGACCCCGCGCAGACATATGACGAACTGTGCGTCCACCCGCAGACGCAGGCCAACGACATGGTGCTCACCCAGGAGCATCCGAACCGCGGGAAGCTCCGGTCGGTGGGCGTGCCAGTGAAGTTCGAGAAGACGCCGGCGACGCCGAGCGCGCCGCCGCCGCTGCTCGGGCAGCACACCCGCGACATCCTCGCGGAGCTCGGCTACGACGCCGCGCGCATCAAAGAGCTGGCGACCCGCGCCGTCGTGCGGCTCGACGACTAGTGTAGTGTCGCGGCACAACTGCGCAATGCCCGTCATTCCGGACTTGATCCGGAATCCAGGATTCCCGGGCCGGAGCCTGTCATGCTGAGGAGGTGGTTGGACCCCTCTGCTTTCTCTGCGCCTCTGCCGACGGAGCATCTCCTTCGTCGGACCACTCCCCCGCGGACGCCTTAAACGCAGTGCGTTATGTCAATACTGGATTAACCAGCGTTTAGTGTCTGACATAACAATTATAGGGCGAAGTTACATACGTGGAAGGAAAAGGGCTGGCTATGCCGCCGAGCGCTCGCCGCAGCGCGCGCACGGGGCGGTGCACGGCAGAGCTCCCCGCCATGCGGGGCGTCCGCGCTTACCTGAACCCCGCACGGCGGGGCGGCCAGCGCGTCGTACCCTCGCAACGCGGCGCTGACCGGCGCCACCCTCGGCGAGACCCCGCACGGCGTCGCGGCAAGTTCCTGCTCATCGCGGTCCTCCCCGACCACCACACCGACTACTGTCGCCACTGTCAGACCTGGTTACCCCGTCGTTGCGAGTCCCGACTTGTCGGGACGTGGCAACCTGGCGGGGCGGGTGACCCTTACCACACCAGATTGCTTCGCTCGAAGACTCGCTCGCAACGACTTTGGAGCGCCGCCACTGTCAGGTTCTAAGACCGCCTTCAAAACAGCCCCTCTCGGCGGCCGGGCCGACGTCAGCGTCGGGCGAGGGCGAAACAGAGGCCTGTTTTGCGCGGCGGAGGAGGGCGGCCCTCCGGATCGGAGCGGGAGCACGCGCCTTTCCCCCCGCTCATGGTGAGCCTGCCTGCCCTGAGCGGAGCCGAAGGGTCGAATCCATGAGCAACCCTGTCATTCCGAACGCAGTGAGGAATCTCCCGCCGCAGCGACCCTATCACACCAAGTACGACATAACGCCGCGCTCTCCCCTCCGTGGGCACGCCACGCACCGGCGACCGGCGCGGGACACGGCCTTATCGGGGTTGCGCAGGCGACGTGGTGCGCGCACAATGGGGCCGTGCGTGAGATGAGGCGTAAGAACGTGGTATCTCGGTTAAGACAATGGCTCGCGCGGCACGATGAATGGGAGCACCGCATACTTGTGGTGATCGCCGGCGCGGCACTCATGTTGCTGGCGCTTGTCGTCTTCAGCGACTGGGGCATTTACTACCCGACCGCCGGAGACAGCCGCCTCTACCTTCTTTCCTCTATTGTGCAGGGCCTGGCCGCAGTCCTGGCCGTCCTGGTCACGGTCAGCCTGGTGGTCACGCAGCTCGCCGCGCAGTCCTATACACCGCGCGTGGTGAACCTGCGTTTGAGGGACTTCTGGCTCTGGTCCGCGGTGGTCATCTACCTGGTGGCCATCGTCTTGTCCCTTCTCGTTCTCGCCGGATTGGGAAGCTGGCTTCCGGCTGACGGAGGGGACAGAATAAGTGTCAATGTTGCCCTTGTGCTGGCGCTGGCGGCGCTGGCATACCTCGTTCCTTTCACGGTGGCTAACATCAAGTCTCTGCTGCCTGAAAGAATGGCCCGGCGCTTGCTTCAAAGGGGCGATACCGAGGCGTTGGACGAGCTTCTGCGCCGCGCCGTGAACGAGGGGACCATGACGACCTTCGCCTCCGTTCTGACTTTGTACACGCGGACGGTACAGGCCCGGCTGGACAAGACCAACGGGGCGACCAAACAGGCTGAGGGAGCTACCTCGTTGTTCTTGTCCGTGGGCCGCCACGCCTGCCAGCGCCGCAGCCCCGACGCCGTGGCGGTGGTCATGCGCCAGCTCACCGGGCTGATCGCCTATTGCAGCCACGTCCGTCGCCAGTGGCGCTCCGCCGCGGACGTCTTCAACGAGGCACTGAAGGAGCTGTACTCCTACAGCGACGAGTGGATTAGGCAGGCCACAGACATGACACGTATTTCCGCCGACTACGCCCGCATAAGCCTGGAAGCGGGCGACAGCTTCTACGAGATAGCGCAGGTCAAGGCCCAGGGGCGCGAGGACAACCTGCTGCTGGCTATTGAGGCGTACGGGCGCGCCCTCTTGTTCTATACACGGCAAAGATTCCCCGTCCAGCACGCCATGACCCAGAACAACCTGGGCATCGCCTACCGGAGCCTGGGGGACGTGCGGGACAGGGAGGCGAACCTGGGGATGGCCGTCGCCGCCCACCAGGAGTCCCTGAAGGTCTATACCCACGCCGCCTTCCCCGTCCAGCACGCCGCGACCCAGAACAACTTGGGCAACGCTTACGGCGACCTGGGGGACGTGCGGGACAAAGAGGCGAACTTGGGGAAGGCCGTCGCCGCCTACCAGGAGGCCCTGAAGGTCCGCACCCTGGCCGCCTTCCCCGTGGACTACGGCGGCACGAACCTTAACCTGGGCCGCGCGTACTTGGCCCTAGGCGTAGCACAACTCGCCAAGAGCGAAAGCAGGGCGAAGTGGCTGGCGGATGCGGAAGCCGCTCTCAAAGAAAGCGTGCGCGCGTTTGAACAAGAGAAGGCCGAGTCATGGCTGGAGCGGGCGCGTGCCGCCCTGCAACAGGTCGCCGCGCTGCGCTCTGGGAAATGACATAACGCCGCGCTCTCCCCTCCCCTAACTCGACAGAACGCTTTATTTTATGTCACGCGCTCAATATGCGATGTGACTTATGTCGCGACGGTCGGACGGCCTCCTGTCACCCCGATTGGAATCTGCCCAGGAATGACATCCTAGTGCGTTCAAAGCGCCGTTTCCAAATCCACCCTCGACAACGGGATCAAGTTGACGTGTTTGGATATCAACCACCCAAGTTCTGACCGAGTCACCCGGCCACCTGGACCACATGAACGCCACTTTCGTTCCATCTGGCGACCAACAACTAGATTGCACCCGTCCGTCAGGCGGAGTCATCCGGCGCCCCTGCTTGTCATCAAGGTCGAGGATGTAGAGACTTGCCCGGCTGTCGCCTGTTCCCTCCTCGACGGGCAGGGAGATGCGCCTTCCATCTGGTGAGAAGGCCCCAGCAGACCATTCGGCCAACTGCAACTCCCCGGCAACGTCTTCGGCGACGAGGGCCCCATCGTTCAACTGAAAAATGCTGAGCACTCTTCTGCCACGGTATGCGCTCTGATCTCCGATTAGGATGCGGTCTCGGTTTCGGTCAATGCAAGAGACGATGGCGCCGGCAGGTAGTTTCAGGACTCTTCTGTAAGAAGGGTCGCTGGGACGAATTCCGTGGATCTGATATCCTCCACTCTGAAGAGAGTTAGCGTATATCGTTCCGTCTTTGGACCAGCAGAGGTAGTGACCTACCCTCAGCCGCTCAGTCCCCAGTATATCTGACGCCATATCGAACACTCGGATAGCCTCACTATTGGGGATGTTATGAGAGGGTATGCTGGGTATCGCGACCTTCGCCCCGTCCGGCGACCACGAGGCGGGGCCGCTGACCTTGCCCTCAACTAACTTGGTGGCTGTCCCGCGTCCCAAGTCAATCATCCATAGGTCAGGTATAACACTAAGCAGTAACCTCCCTGTTAGCCCGTAATGAGTAACGGTCCTTTGATTGAACTTGAAGGGGGCCGACATTGATCCACCTACGGTCAAGGTCATTTCTTGGGCATTGGCGGGAACCAGTGATTGTAGGAGTTGACACAGTCTCCTCATCTGCTCCGGCTGGTACCAGGCTCTCTTGGCCACCTTGGCCAGCGCTTCAGCGAGCTTCACCTTGTCCGGAACATGAACCGTTGAGGGGTCCTGTCCCTTTTTCTGGGCATGGGTTTTTATGCAGGCAGCAAGCTTCTGGTAGAAACTCAAATTCGCTGGGGCTTGGATTCTGCACGAACGTCTTATTTCATCCTCGTTCGGATACGCCGCGCCTGAGTCGTAGATAGCCAAGGCTTCAGCGAGCATCCAATCTGGGAACAGCCCCTCGAAATCGGGCTGGAAAGCGAAACTAAGCGGATGGTCAGCCACCGAAGCGGCCTGTACCTGACCAGGGCGAGAAAACACATCGGAGTCCCATACGATGAACACGGCTTGTGCCCTGCCAGCAGATGAATACCTGTCAAGTTTCTGTTCGATCTGGCTTAGACCATGCCAGTCCTGGACTAAGTCTGCAGCCGTGGCCAAAGTCTGGCTGTAAGTTTGCAATGTGTGCTTCAGGTATATCGCTGCGCTCGCGCCTTCAACGCCGATTACCTCAAGCGTCACTCTCTTCCTCCCGTTTCCAGCATCTGTCAGCGCCGCCGTATCACATCCCTTGATCTCGCCACTATACCAATCCCCGTAGCACGCTTTCATCAAGCCGTGAAAACAACCCCGGGCTTTAGTATACGCTCATCACCTACCTTCTCCCCACGCTCCTCCGCTCCGATCCCAAGCCCGCCCATTCACAGGCGTCTTCCCGGATTCTCTCCCTCTCTGCACGCGGAGACCGAGCGGGTGAGGTACAATCCCAACCCCCAACCCCCAACCCCCGCGCCCTGCCACCCGCCCCTTGCCCTTCCCGCAACTCGCGCGCTACCCTGTAAACAGAACATGCGTGTTACACGGCGCATCGGCTCGTAGGGGCAGACCTGCGTGTCTGCCCTGCCGGATGTCCCCCACGATGTAGGGGCAGACCGATGTGTCCGCCCTGTTGCCCGCCAATTCGTTGTAGGGGCAGACCTGCGTGTCTGCCCTGACGCCCGCGCAGAAAGGAGCGTGCCCCATGCCCCGTCGCAGCCCGCGGCCCAGAGGCGCCCCCAAAGGCAACCTCAACGCCTTCAAGAACGGCGCGCACTCCCCCAGGTACATGACCCTTATGCGCGCCCTCCTCCGCATCCCCCTCGTCCGCGACATCGTCCTGCGTGAGGCCGCTCGACGTCGTGGCCGTCTCGCGCCCGCCGCCCGGAGACGCGTCCGTGAGACCCAGCGTCACACTATTGAACGGCTCCTGGGCCCCGACCTCGGGCCCTAGACCAAAACAAAAACTCATAACTCACGCCGCCAAATACGACGGCCAGATACGACAGGCCCCGAAGAAAAAATGAAACAATTCAAATCCCTATCTGTCGCGCCTGCCCTCTCCGCATGCGGGTGCAGGGGCGCAGCCCCGCCGGAGAGTGTGTCACCTGCCTCAGTCCTGTAACAAGCCCAAGGGTGCAGGGGACGGAGTCCCCGCCGGAGGGTACGGGAGGTGTCCTCCCGTATCCGTCCTATATCTTCCCCCTCTCCTGGCAGGAGAGGGGGGACCGAGGGGGTGAGGTACGTCCCTTGCCACGACGCCACGCCGCGGGCTAGAATGCACTCGCACAGACCGGAAAGGAGCCTCGCCATGACCCTGCCCCTGCCCAAGCGCGTCACCTTCAAGGAAGAAGGCATGCGGGACGGCCTCCAGAACGAGAAGGCCATCCTGCCCACCGACACGAAGGTCGAGATCATCAACGCCCTGCTGGACACGGGCCTACGCAAGATAGCCATCACCTCCTTCGCACACCCCAAGTGGGTCCCGCAGCTCCAGGACGGCGCGGACGTCCTGCGCCGCATCAAGCGCGTCCCGAACGTCACCTACGTCGCCCTCGCGCCGAACATGAAGGGCCTGGAGCGGGCCATCGCCGTCAAGCAGGAGGGCGTGAAGCTCGACGAGGTTGACCTGGTCTTCTCCGCCAGCGAGGGGCACAATCGCAGCAACGTGAACAAGAGCGTGGACGAGTCCGTCGCCGAGATGCCCGGCATGATTGACGCGGCGCACAAAGCGGGCATGACGGTCAACCTGACCATCTCGACGGCGTTCGGCTGCGCCATTGACGGTATCGTGCCCGCGGAGCGCGTCATCGGCCTGGCGACGCGCGTCCACGCCATGAAGCCAGACATGATCACCTTGGGCGACACGCCGGGCGTCGCGAACCCCCGCCAGTCCTACGAGCTTTTCGCCCGTCTCCGGGAGGCGCTGCCCACGGCGCACTTCGGCGCGCACTTCCACGACACGCGCGGCATGGGCCTCGCGAACGTCTGGGCCGCGCTCCAGGCGGGCGTGGCCGACTTCGACGGCTGCGTCGCGGGGATAGGCGGCTGCCCCTTCTCGCCGGGCGCCACGGGCAACGTGTCAACGGAGGACGTCACCAACATGCTGACGGAGATGGGTGTGGAGACGGGCGTCAGCCTGCCGAAGCTGTTCGACTGCGCGCGCATGATGGAGCGTGTGCTGGGCCGCGATCTGCCCGGCCGCTCGATGCACGCCCACGCGACACCGTGCTGGCCGGCGGGCGCCCGCGCCGCCGTGCAGTAGTCGGGCCGCCCCGTCCTGTCATCCTGAGCGAAACAAAACAAAAGGAGGACTCGTATCATGGTCTCTGTCAAGCTGCCCGTCGGGACCGAGCTGACCAGCCAGTCGCGGACGATATCCGAAGGAGAACTGGCCGACCTGACGAACCTGACTTGGACGCACTCTGAGCTGCACAGCAGTCGTGAGTTCGGCAAGACGACCGAGTTCGGCGAGCGCATCCTGGCGGGTCCCTGCGTCCTGGCGATCACCGTCGGGCTGGTGATTCCAGATATCACCGCGCTACTGCGTCAGCACGGCATGCGGACCGTGGCCCTTCTGGGGTTCAACAACGTGAAGTTCTCCGCGCCCCTGCTGCCGGGCGACACCGTCCGGGCCAAGGCAAAGCTGCAGGACGCCCGCGAGTCCAAGAGCCGCCCAGGCTTTTCTGTCATCACATGGCTGGAGACCCTCGCGCGGTACGACGGCACGGTGCTCATGGAGGCCCAGCACATCATGATGGTGCGCGTGGCAAGCTAGGGCTGACGAACGCCGCGGGAGCCACGGCTACTTACGGCGCTCCTTCGAGCCGCGCGTGTTCCCGAATTCGCTGTAGTCCACGAACTTGATGCCGGGATAACGCGCCTGAAGCTTCTCCCGCAGGACGGTGAACATGGAATCGCCCTTGAAGAGATAGCCCACAGCTCTCCGACGGTCTTGCCGCTCAGGTCGGATATCGGTGGGCTCAGGTCAACCCGCTCCGACGTCGAGCAGCCGAGAGGCCACACGACCACGTATGTGGGTTCAACGGGATATGCTGGGTGTACCTGTCCATCATGCATCCCCTTTCTCCTGGCCGTAGAACATCCGACAGCTTGTGGGACTCCAAATATAACACCGGATGGTTGCATGCGGGTGTCAGTGCACTTCTCTGCGTTATGTCGCGTTCTTCAAGTCGGCGTCTCCTGACAGGCCAATCTCGTACACGATGACCATGTGCAGAATGCGATCGGCCAGAGGGGCACGGTCGCCGCGTCCCGTCGGGCTTTCGGTGGTGTGCACGTCCAGAATGCGGGCAGGTTTCTGGTAAGCCACCCAAAGCGAGAACGCGCGCTCCATGTCGGCGGGCTTGCTCGCCTCCAGGACCTTGATGCGGACACGGTCAGGCTGAGTGTCAGCGAGGGCCATATGTCTCCTTATGGCGTCTTGTGTTGTCACCCTGGCGTCGTGTTGCCACCCTGAG
>JAUSIH010000014.1 GCA_030648205.1 Dehalococcoidia bacterium
GTTCGCCCCCGAGTTGTACGGCTTGAACTTGCCGTTCACAAACTCGATACGCCGGTCGTTGTTGCCCGGGTAGTTGGGGTCGGCGATGTATAACTGGTTGTCCTTGATGCGGTAGGCGATCATGGCATGCCCGCCGCCCAGGCTTGAACGGATGCCCACATATTGCGGCTCGCCCGTTACCTGGACGGCGTACGTGAAAGCCTTGAGCGTCATTTCGTCGTCCAGGCCAGCCAGATTGTTGAAAAGAGTGTTGGCGAAGCTGTCCCATTTGGTGTCCGCCTGAATGACCGAGGCGAAACGATAGCCGTAGCTGTCGTCCTCCCATATCCCCGGCGTTTCGGGGGTGACACGGTTGTTGTCATAGCGGCCGTACAGTGTCAGGTCTTTGCCATCCGGCTGGGTCACGTAATACCAGAGGGCGGTGAGAGCCTGGCCGGCGCAGTGGCCGCCGGGCGCGATGTACGAGCCGCGATTGACGAACTGCCAGTCGTCAATACCCGGGCGGAAGCCGCTGTCAATGTCCTTTTTCAGCAGTTTGGAATCAATGACGCCGATGATGCCACTGGAGAAGTGGTACGTCCCCACGGTCACCGAAGTGGCGCTCATTGCCAGAAGCGGCATTCCCTCCAGCTTGCCGGTCTTGTCGTCATAGAGGAAACCCATGGCGAACTCATCCGGGGCCAGCTTCACCGGCACCGTCATCTTCATCATCTCGTTGGAATACGCGCCGCCGTTATCCACCGTAATGAGCGGTGAGGTGGCCTTGAAGTCCTTGAAGTCCTTGAAGTCCTTGAAGGTGCGCTTGTCCGGATACGCGTTGGCCGGTACGGTCACTTTCAGACCGTTCAGAGGGTCGCCGGGGCGCGTGTACTCAATCTGCCCGCCGGACGGGGACACCTCAGTCGAAGCTACGGTGACAGTCTGACCTACGGAAATCTTGCCCGTGGTGGACTGGCGGGTGTCCGGTGGCGGTGGCGGCGGCTTGGGCGGGCGAGAAGCTGGCCAGGAGGGCACAGGGTCGTTCGCCGCGGGCACGCCGAGCGAAGCAGGTCCAGAACGTGCCGGAGTGGGGGCAAGCGACGCAGGGGTCGCAGTAGGGGCGGCTTGGCCCTGGGCGGCGTCCTGCCGCTGCGGTGGAGAGTGCACGCCGTGAGGGCGAGAGCAAGGAGGAGGGCGATGAGGAGCCGTGCCGGAACAGAGAAGCGTTTGAGCGTTACCCTTGATATAGTCCTTGATACAGTCATAGAGGCGCCCCTTTCTGCCCCGGCGTCTTCGGGGATTCAATCGTTGGATGGGAGATATAGGGGGACGGTTCTCAATTGAACGTAACACCTGCGGCTTGAATGGGTCAATGAAGCGGGGTCACTACCGTGTAAGATGTGCGATAGGTAAAACACACTACCACTGTGGCCCCGTGACGCCGGAGGTGCTGCGGAAAGGCGGAGGTGTGCTTTGTATGCTCGCCGCGCGCATGGTGTAAAATAGGCACACGTATGCATATCTCTCCCGCGTGCCCCGCGGCGCGCTGACAAGGCCGAGCCGGGGGCGCGGGACTCGCAGGAGCGGAGCATGACACCAGCGACTCATGACCCCAGGCAGCACAGCCGCATCCTTCTCGACGGGCCGGACCGCGCGCCCGCCCGCGCCATGATGAAGGCCATAGGCTACACCGACGAAGATATGCGCAAGCCGCTTATCGGCGTGGCCCACTCGTGGATTGAGGTGATGCCCTGCAATTTCCACCTGCGCCGCCTGGCGGCCAAGGTCAAGGAGGGCATCCGCGCCGCCGGGGGCACGCCCGTGGAACTCAACACCATCGCCGTGTCGGACGGCGTGAGCATGGGCACCGAGGGGATGAAGGCGTCTCTGGTCAGCCGGGAGACTATCGCGGACTCTATCGAGCTGGTGGCGCGCGGCCATCTCTTCGACGGCCTGGTGACCATCTCCGGCTGCGACAAGACCATTCCCGGCTCGGTCATGGCCCAGGCGCGGTTGAACCTGCCCTCGCTGATGCTGTATGGCGGCTCCATCGCGCCCGGCGAGTACCGTGGCCGCGATATCACCATCCAGGACGTCTTTGAAGCAGTAGGGGCCTACTCCTCGGGCAAGATTTCCCAGGAAGAGCTGTGGGAGATCGAGGGGCACGCCTGCCCCGGCCCCGGGGCCTGCGGCGGCCAGTTCACCGCCAACACGATGGCGATGGCTTTCGAGGTGCTGGGCATCTCGCCCATGGGCAGCGCCAGCGTTCCGGCTATGGACCCGCGCAAAGACGAAGTGGCGTTCAAGTGTGGCGAGATGGTGATGGACTTGGTGCGGAGCAACCTTCGCCCGGACCGCATTATCACGCGGGAGGCTATCGAGAATGCGATTGCGTCGGTGGCCGCGACTGGCGGCTCCACCAACGCCGTGTTGCACCTGCTGGCCGTCGCGCGGGAGATGGGCGTTCCGCTGGCCATTGACGACTTCGACCGCATCAGCTCTCGCACGCCGCTCCTTGCCGACCTGAAGCCGTGGGGGCGCTACGTCGCGACCGACCTGTACAGGGCCGGCGGCGTGGGTCTCATCGCCAAGCGCCTGCTGGACGCGGGCCTTCTCCACCGCGACGTCATGACGGTCACTGGCCGCACCATCGGCCAGGAGGCGCGGGCCGTCGTGGAGACGCCCGGGCAGACGGTGGTGTGCCCCCTGTCCAATCCCTTCTCGCCGACGGGCGGCCTGGTTATCCTGAGAGGCAATCTGGCCCCGGAGGGGTGCGTGCTGAAGGTTGCCGGCCATGAGAAGATGCAGCATCGCGGCCCCGCGCGCGTCTTCGACCGGGAGGAGGACGCCTTCGCGGCCATCCAGAAGCGCGAGATCAAGGCGGGGGACGTGGTGGTCATCCGCTACGAAGGGCCGAAGGGCGGCCCCGGCATGCGCGAGATGCTGGCGGTGACTGCGGCGCTGGTGGGCCAGGGCCTCGGCGACCAGGTGGCGCTGCTGACCGACGGGCGCTTCTCCGGCGCGACCCACGGCCTGATGGCGGGCCACGTGGCCCCGGAGGCCGCGGTCGGCGGGCCTATCGCCGCCCTGCGCGACGGCGACACCATCGTCTTCGACGTCACGGCGCGGAAGCTGAACGTGGAGCTCTCCGCGAAGGAGCTTAAGGCGCGACTCAGCAAATGGACGCCGCCCGCGCCCCACTACACACGTGGCGTCATGGCCAAGTACGCCAAGCTGGTCTCGTCCGCTTCGGAGGGGGCAGTGACGGGGTAGGGGCATGATGGTCATAACAAGAAAAAAAGAGGAGGAGAAGCCATCGGAGCGCTTTTGCGCTCAAACGTTTATTGACTGGTATAACACCCAAAATAGGACTGCGTACGCTATTCAAAGAGCGGATTTGGTTTTCCCGGAACTCGTCGGAAACACAAACTGGGACTACGTGGCACGTCAAGACGGTTCCGACGGTTGGTTTGGCATCGAGGTCAAAAACGTACTCCGTGAGGCTCTAGAGAGGCGGTCGTCGGATTGGCAGAAGCTGTGTACTCAACTTAAGGAGAAAATACAAACCGAACTGAGAGGCACGGTTCTGATTCACGCTGACGCTACCATCGCGTTTCCCCAACAGAAACGGAAGGAGTTGCTCCACGTTCTCGCCGAAGTTATTCCCCACGAGGCATCCACTTTGCAGATGGGAGGGCTAAAGGATATAGGCCCTGCAGTTGCGGCCAAGTTTTCCGTTTGGCCTCGAGAGAGAAGCACTCTTGATGAGTATAAGCAGTGGGGAGAATGGCGGCCGAGCCGACTTTATCTAGGTCTGGATTCTCGTCAAGGCTGTGAACTAAAGCTAGGCGTTTCATCACCTAGTAACGACAACCTCGTTCGAACTTGCCAAGAGCGGCTTGATAAGATATTTGATCCCCAAAAGGGCCCACAGGCGAATAGGCAGCTTGCGGTCGCTAAGGCAAAAGGTGCTGATAGCACGGTGCTCCTTTTGGATTGCTGGTTAGTTTCCGAGCTACGTCTGTTTCTTCCTTACACTCACCAACGGCTGGCAAAACTTAAGCCCCACCAACTGTCTGCAATAGACCATATTTACTTGGTCGGCGGTCAAACGGTGGACGAGGTACACTCAAGCTCGTTGGTCGGACGAAGGCCCTGACGTGGTCTCTTGTGCTTATGCCTCGCAGTCAGGCGTTTAACCTGACAGCGTCTGTAGGACTGCGTACAGGCCCATGAAAATCGGCGCGTATGTGTCAACGGCAGAGGTCTATGCTATTGAAGCATCCCGCCTCCGTCTGCTAAAGTAGGACTGTCGGAAAGTCAGACCACGTAAGGATTGTGCCTATGCCGGAACTGGTTCAGGTGCGCAAGAAGGCGCAGGTCACGCTGCCCCTGTCCGTTCGCAAGGCGTTGCGTATTGAGGAGGGCGACTTCCTTGATGTCCGCGTGCAGGACGGCGAGATCGTGCTGCGCGCGAAGAAGCTGGTGGACAAGGGGCAGGACGGGTTTTGGTCCCGGCGCTGGCAGGAGGGCGAACGACAGGCGCAGGAAGACATCCACGCGGGGCGCGTCCACAAGTTCGCGAGCGCCACAGGTGCGGCTGCCTTTCTTCATAAGCAGGCCCAGAAGCGCCATGGCGCAATCCGCAGGGCCTAGCCTGCCGTGCCCATCCAATTCACCGAGCAGTTCGTTAAACAGTATGCACGGCTACCCACATCCGTCCAAAGAAAAGTGGACAAGGCGCTCTCGTTGCTGGAAAAAGACTTCAGGCATCCCGGGTTACGCAGCCATCCCGTGGAAGAAGCGGAAGGCATCTTTGAGGCCTATGTGGATGCTAAATATCGCATGACGTTTGAGAGACGGGGGAATGCGTTCGTGTTACGCAATGTGGATAATCACAATGGTTTGGAGCTACTTTGACGCGATGATAGCCCACCAGCAACGGGCGGGGACCGTCGAGACGACGAAGGCCCCTGTGAAGGCTGTGTCGCACGAGATGGCGACGATGGGCCGACGGAAATCAGTGTGAGAGGAAGATGATGAAGATAGGCGGGCACGTCTCAGCGGCGGGAGGGCTGGACAAGGCCGTGGATAGGGGCGTCGAGATAGGCGCGGAGGCGCTCCAGATATTCGGCGCGCCGCCCCAGAGCTGGCGTCGCGCGACCCTCGCCCCGGAGTTGGCCGCGCTGTTCCGCAAGAAGGCGCAGGAAAAGGGCGTCCAGCCGGTGTTCATCCACGGCGTGTACCTTATCAACCTGGCGACGGCCAACCCGGAGAACCTGAAGAAGTCCATCGCCTCCCTGACGGCGGAGATGGTCCTGCAGGGCCACATCGGCGCGGCGGGAGTCATCTTCCACCTGGGCAGCCATAAAGGCGCAGGGCTGGACAACGTCATTGCCCAGATTGTGGACTCCATCCGCAAGGTGCTGGACGGCAGCCCCACGCCTACCATGCTCCTCATCGAGAACAGCGCGGGCATGGGCGACAGCATCGGCTCCCGGTTCGCCGACATCGGGCGCATCATACGCGAGGTGGGCAGCGACCGTGTGCAGGTCTGCCTTGACACACAGCACGCCTTCGCGTCGGGGTATTATAATGTAGCTGAGCGTGACGGTCTGGAGAGGACGCTGGAGGACTTCGAGAAGCACATCAGTCTGAAGCGGCTGCGGGCCGTCCACGCGAACGACTCCAAATGCCCCTTCGGCGGCGGGTTGGACCGGCACGAGAACATCGGCGAGGGGCACATCGGCCTCAAGGGCTTTAAGGTCATCATGGGGCATACGGCGTTCAAGGACGTTCCGTTTCTGCTGGAGGTGCCCGGCTTCGAGGGCCAGGGGCCGGACAGGCGGAACGTGGAGATACTCAAGGAGTTGCGCGGGCGGCAGGCCTGAGGCAGGGGGACACCATGGCGGACAAGGGGAAGGGAAGTGGCGGCGACTGGATCGAGAAGGAAATCGAGGAGATACTGCGCCGGACGGGCGGCCTGCCGGAGCGGCCGCCGGAGACGCTGGGCCAGAAGCTGCGACGATTTCGAGACCGCGCCCTGCAGCCTTTCCGCAACTTCAACCCCGCGCGGCTGCTGGTCATTGGCCTCATCCTGCTCGGCGTGGGGCTTGTCCTGCGCATGTTCCTGCCCGGCCTGTGGCGGCTGATTGTCTTCAGCGCCGCCATTTTGTTTCTCCTGGCCTACTTCCTGTACCTGGTGTGGCGATGGGACAGTCCGGAAAAGCGCTGGCGCGGTCGGAACGTGGACGGCCCCAGAAGGTGACGGATTGGGCCATTGCAGCGACGGCAAGAGGGCTACCCTGGTAGCCCTCTTTTTTGTCCCGTAGAAAGGCAGGCTTTTGCAAGCTCTGACGCGTTTGCGCGACACTGCCATTGGCCCGAGCCGCCTCGTTTACGATATTCTGGCTGCCGCTTTGGTCGCTGTGGACCCGTACGCCGCAGTGCGTCGTGCGCTGGCGGAGTCACCGTTGCCCGCGAATGCGCGGGTGTACGTGGTCGGCGCGGGCAAGGCGGGTGTGGGCATGGCGCGGGCCGCTCACGACGTCCTCGGCGAGCGCATCGTCGCGGGGTGCGTGGCCGTGCCTGACAGTGCGCCGTCCGCAATAGGCCGCATCGCGCTGGCGCAGGCGAGTCATCCGGTGCCGGACGCCAGGGGCATGGCGGCGGCCCAGCGCGTGGCGGAGATGGCGCGGGCCGCGCAGTCGAATGACGTTGTCCTGTGCCTCTTCTCCGGCGGCGGCTCCGCGCTGCTGCCCCTGCCCGTCGAAGGCGTGAGTCTGGAGGACAAGCAGGGTGCGACGGGCCTTCTGCTGCGCAGCGGCGCGACGATTCACGAGGTGAACGCCGTCCGCAAGCACCTCTCGCGGCTCAAGGGCGGGCAGCTTGCGCGGCTGGCGTCGCGGGCGCGGGTGCTCGGCCTCTATATCTCCGATGTGTCCGGCGACCGCCTGGAGAGCATCGCCAGCGGGCCCACGTCGCCGGACTCGACCACGTATGCCGACGCCTTGCGCGCGCTGGAGCGGTACGGCCTGCTGGCCCAGTCGCCGCGCGCCGTCGTGGAGCGGCTGCGTCTGGGCATTACGGGCGGCGTGCCGGAGACGCCCAAGGGCGGCGAGCCGTTCTGGGCGCGGGTGCACAACGTCATCGTGGCGTCGGGCCGGGACGGGCTGGCCGCGGCGGGCTGCCGAGTGGAGGCGCTTGGCCTGCGCGTCCACGTCCTGCCGGAGATGTCGGGCGAGGCGCGAGAGGTCGGCGCGAGGCTCGGCGCGCTCGTCCGCCGGATAGCGCGCGACGATGGCCCCGTTCGACGGCCCGCGTGCCTGCTCGCGGCGGGTGAGACGACGGTCGTGGTGCGCGGCGCGGGCAAAGGCGGGCGCAATCAGGAGCTGGCGCTGGCCGCCGCGGCGGAGATGGACGGGCTGGACGGTGTGGCGCTGGCGTCCTTCGCCACGGACGGCGTGGACGGTCCCACGGACGCCGCGGGCGCGATGGTGGACGGCGCGACGCTGGTGCGGGCGCGCTCGCGGGGGCTGGCGCCCGACCGCTACCTGGCGGACAATGACGCGTACCGCTTCTTCGATGACGTCGGCGGCCTCATACGCACCGGCCCGACGGGCACGAACGTAGCGGACATCGTGGTGGCGTGCGTGGTGTAGGGAAGTAGCGGCGAAGCTATTCTGTTATTGGACTGACCTGTACAATTCGTGGGTCCAATTCTATGGAAAGCTTATCCAGAGCGTATTTCAGAGAATGCATGCCTGTCTTGGGCATCATGTTAGGGGCCTGAACTCTCCAATAGATGTCTCCTAATTCGATTCCTTTCAGTGGGTTGCCCACATCATTCCCTTGTGGGATTTGAAACCAAATGGACATAAGATACTCAGGGTCCGTTGTGGGAAACAGCGGCCTATAATGGCGTTGAAGATTCTGCGGCGTCCAGCGGCAACAATACCACCGAACTCTTGTGGGCTGTCCACCATCGATTTGCACTTTCCGTTCATTTGCATATACGAAGAAACCGTATTTAGATTCCTTCGTTATGGACGAAGGAAGGTTGCGACTGGATAGCCCAAATTCTATCAAGGCGGTTTCGACGACCGTTTGCCCTCGATTGATCAAACCCAAGTAAACATCTTGCTGGGACTGGTAGTTCAAAGTCCTCGAAATATCGAATTCCCATGTATCTGTGAGACCCAAGATCAATCTCAGGTCGGGACTGATGGCTCTTTTTCTTACGTCTTCGACTTCATAGTGCTCCATAGGTTCTGATTTGAAGTTGAATCGTTTGTAGTATCTCTTGCCTTTGGCCTGAAATACGCCGTGGTTGCTCCTGGCGATGTCCACCACGAAAATGTAGCGATTCTGCATCGGAACTGTTGAAATACAAAACAGGTCAGGGCCTGGCCTGTATTGAATGTTACTCGTGATAAGGTTCTCTATGTCTTCCTTAGATATCTCAGACGGGTCAAATCCATCCTTCTGAGGGTCAAAAGGTTGCGGGAGATTCTGTTTACCAATGGCCGTTTCTCGGATGCCATAAATAATGGTGCCGCCATCGCTGTTCAAAAAGGCGGAGACATCCTTGCTGATCTCCGATGCCCTGTCCTTTTTCGATAGCGGCAAAAGGGCATCCTTCTGCTTATAGTCCAGGTGCAAGTTCTCTGGGTCTCGACGATCCAGCATTCTACGGAGTTCAACAGACCAGTCAAAAAGCGGCTTCATGGGTTTGCGTTGCCCCCCGTGTTTTCATAACAGTATACTCAAATCTAAGGCCACGAGCGTCATGCCCTGCGGCCCACCTCTCGCCCGTCGCCGCGTCACTTGCGCCTGAGCCTGTCCAGGTGCTGCTTGCGGAGCTTCGCGACCTTCGGCGCAATGACTATCTGGCAGTAGGGCTGAGCGGAGTTACGTCTGAAATAGTCGCGGTGATAGTCTTCAGCCGGGTAGAACGCGGCGAACGGCGTGACCTCCGTGACAATCGGTCTGTCCCACACGCGGGATGTGTTCAGGTCGCGGATGACCTGCTCGGCGACGGCCTTCTGTTCCTGGCTGTGGTGGAAGATAGCGGAGCGGTACTGCGTGCCGGCGTCCGCTCCCTGGCGGTTCAGCGTCGTTGGGTCGTGCATGCTGAAAAAGACGTCCAGCAGATCACGGAACGAGATAATCGAGGGATCATAGGTGATGCGGACCGCCTCGGCGTGGCCTGTGGTCTCGGAGCAGACCTGATTGTATGTCGGGTTGAGTACATGGCCACCTGAATAGCCGGACTCGACGCGTTCGACACCTTTGCGCTCCTGAAAGACCGCCTCAAGGCACCAGAAGCAACCGCCCGCCAGAGTGGAAGTCTCCGCATGGTGCTCCATAGCTCCCCTTTCAGCACCCCATCAAGCTTATCGAAGGACGGTCGAATGCTTAGAACGCCAGCAGCTTCGTTATCTGCCCCGCGACCGGCCCGCGCTCCGTCGCCGCGCTCACGGCGAGGCCCGCCCGCGCCTCCGCCAGCGCTACGAAGCCGATGGCGAGCGTCTCCTCGCGCTCCGGGTGGTGCGCCGGGTTCGTGACGAGGCCGATGTCGCGTCCGTCCTTCAGCACGCGCACGCCGCGCGCCACCGGTGCGCCGCCGGGGAAGCGGAACTGCACGACGGTCCGCTGGACCTTCTTGTAGGTGTTCAGCCGCGCGACGACCTCCTGGCCCACGTAGCAGCCCTTCGTGAAGCTGATGAGCGACGCCGCGCCGGCCTCCAGCGGGTTGTAGTCCTCCATGAACTCCGTGTTGGAGGCGGGCAGGCCCGTCTCGATGTGCAGCGCTTCGTACGCCTCGACGCCCACCGGCGAGACGCCCTGCGCCGTCATCTCGCGCCACAGGCCGCGCACCGCCTCGTTCGAGCCGAAGACATGGTAGGAGGGCAGGCCCACCAGCGGCACGGCGCCGCCGACAAGCACGGTCTCTCCGCGCCACGCTATTGACATAAAGCGATACTTGGCGAGCGACAAGGGGTCGGCGCCGAGCACGTCGCGCAGAGCGGCGGCGGACCGCGGGCCGACGATGCGGAATTGGCCGGTGCGTTCGGTGGCGTCCTCCAGCGCGCAGTCCTCGGTGACGATGTACCTGGCGATGCCGTCGTGGACCTTACGCGCGCAGCCGGGGCCGGTCACGAGGAGCAGGTGATCGGGCAGCCGCACCACGAAGACGAGGTCTATGATGCGGCCCTTGCTGGTAAGCAGCAACGTGGCTTTGCCCTGAAGCGGCTCTATGTCCAGCAGGGCGTTGGTGGTGACGCGGTGGAGCAGGTCAAGGCCGTCCTTGCCCGTGAGGCGCAGCCGGCCCTGGTGCGAGCGGTCGGTGACGCCCGCCGCGTCGCTCAAGGCGCGGTACTCGGCGGCGGGGCCAGCGAACGCGCGCGGCATCCGCCAGCCCTCGTAGTCGGCGAACGTAGCGCCCTGGGCCTTCTGAAGGTCGTGCAGCGGCGTCTGCGGCATCAGGGGTCTCCTTGGACAGAACAGGGACGGCAACGCAAGCGGCTGCCGTCCCTGTCTGGACGTTTCGACGTGGGTGCGACTACGCGGAGAAGGAGTTGCCGCAGCCGCAGGTGCTCTTGGCGTTGGGGTTGGCGAAGACGAAGCCCTTGCCGTTCAGCCCGTCGCTGAAGTCCAGCACGGTGCCCGTGAGGTAGAAGGCGCTCTTGCGGTCAACGTAGATCTTGACCCCGTGCTCCTCGACGACCTTGTCGTCCGGGCGGGTCTGGTTTTCCATCGTCAGCTTATAGGACAGGCCGGAGCAGCCGCCGCCCGCGACCATGACGCGCAGGCCGTAGCCCTGCTTGCCCTCCTGCGCGGCAACCTTCTGTATCTGCGCCCCCGCCTTCGGCGTGATGCTGATGATGGGGGCCAGCGTAGATGTCCTGGTCTCGTTCGCTGTGGTCATAGGCACTTCCCTCCCCGTGAGCCCCGGCCTCGTTGTGAGGACTTCTCAACCGGTGCTCTGCTATCTATTGTAGGGAGGGCGCGCACGGGCGTCAAGCTTCCGGCCCCAGCAGCGCCATCAAGGACGGGCTGGTCACGCTGGAGCGCGTCCAGGTCCGGGTGTACCGGGCGGAGAGAAGGCGGAGCGACCAGGCGGCATGCGGGCCGGTGAGCATACCTCGACCGTTCGCGCTCGCCCCTCCCTCGCGCTTTCCAGCAACGTGCTCTGTACCCAGGATCGTCTCCAGCCACCGGATGAGTGCCGGGTCACACTGTCGGCGGACTCCCGCGCCTCCCTCTGCGGGCGGTCCCACGCCGGGCTATCTGAAGCGCGCCTGCTGTTTGAGCGAGCGCAGCGGCGTCCCGTCCTTGCGCGTGACGGGCCGGCTCACGGCGCTGGCAAGGCCCCAGGGCACGGCCACCATGGACTGCGGGCCGCGGCCTCCGCACACCACCACGATGACGTCGTTCGGCGAGCGCATCACGGGCACCCGCTGCAGCTTCAGGAAGTAGGCCGGGAAAATTGCCCGAGCCAGTTGCGGCCGCACGACTTCAACGGGATGGCGCGCCGTCTCGAACAGGTATTCCTTGACGTCCTGCTTGCTCCACCCGGCGTCCGCGATCATCCTGGCGTGGCCGGGGTTCAGCAAGAGGATGAGTTGACCCAGGTGGGTCATGTTGTTTCCACCCTGGGTGGCCGCCGTGGAGGCGATGGTGTTGAGGAGCGCCTCCGGCCCTCCGCCGTGCGGCCCGAGCACGTTGTGCGGTCCCTCGCACTTGTGGACGGTGACGGAGGTGACGTCTGGCCCGTACAGGTCGGTGTGCAGGGGTGTCCAGGGATTGGCCTTGTCGTTCTCGGCGAAGCAGTAGGTGAACTCCGCGGAGGAGCCGAAGACCGTGAGGTCCGACTTGCCGGGGACGGCGCGGGCGACGTTCAGGATGGTGAGGGTGATGGCGCGCCCGATGGTGGCGTTGGCGCGGAAGCCCGGCCCCAGGCAGCCGGCGCCGGAATGGATGCCGATCTGCTCGGCAAGCGGGCCGCTGACGACGATGGCGTTGCCGCCTGGGTGAGTCGTGATGGCGGCCTGGAACAAGCGGTAAGCGGGGTCGGCCATGGCCTGGAAGGCGGCAACGAGGATGGGGAAATACTCGGGGCGACAGCCCGCCATGACGGCGTTGGCCGCCAGCGCCTGCACAGTGACGGCGGCGCCGCTGGGCGGGCACTCCTCCACCAGAGGGAAGTCGGGGTCCAGGTCGGTGGAGCGCAGCATGGCGCGCACCCGCTCCCGTGTGGGCGGAATAACCGGGAAGCCGTCGCACATGTCGGCGGCGCAAAGCTCCTCGTAGAGGTCGACCGCGAAGCGTCCGGGGTCCACCTCGGCGGTGGTCTTGCCATTGCGCAGGTTGGCGCGCGTCGTCACGCGGGAGGTGAGCCGCATCTCGCCTGCCTTGCCGGCGATGCGCGGGCTGGCGGAGGGGAAGCGCTTGGTGAAGCGTTTCTTGAGGTCGGTGGGCGGCAGAGTGAGGCCGGCCACCACGTCGGGCACGACGGCGTTGGCCTCGCGCTGGCCGAAGGCGTCGGCGGAGCCGGTGGCGGGTTTGGCCAGGACGAGGGGCAGGCCCGGGATGTAGGTGGACGCCGTGACGCCCGCCAGGGGCAGGCCGAGGTCGGTGCAGAGGAGGACGCAGGGTATGCCGCGGCGCTCCAGTTCGGCGGCGAAGAGGGTGGACGGCTGGGTGACGCCGGCGTGGCAGAGGGCCACGACCACGGCGTCCACGCGGGCGCCGGCGATCTCATCCGCCTGAGCGACGAGATGCTCCTTGCCGCCCAGGAGGAGATTGCGGGAGTCCTGGGAGCAGCGGGCGCCGTGGTCCTGCTGCAAACGCTGGGAGAGCCAGCGGAAGAGCGGGCCGTAATTGGGCAGCTCGGCGCCGAGCTGGCTGTTGTCCAGGAGAAGGACGCTCTTGCCCTTCAGGGATGCGGGGCGCGACGCCAGGGCGGCGGGCTTGCCGCGAAAGGCGCCGCGAGGGTCAACCAGCGGCTCCGGCAGGATGGTGATGTCCGTAGGCATGGGTTCCCTCCTTAAGCTATACGCTATCTATATCCAAAGACTACGTACTCCTCCGAGGCTATGTGCTCGAAGGCGAATGGCTGTCCCGCTCATCATGGCTCAACTCCCCGCGGCATGGCGTGCAAGCTGGCCGCGACGCGCTCGCACCAGCCCTCGCCGAAGCGCTCCCGCCCGTACAGCAGCAGCGCGGCGTGGCCCGCGGGTACTGTGTCGTGCAGGTGCCGCGCCAGCCAGTCGGCCAGCGCGTCCGGCGAGGCCGGGAAGAAGCAAAGCTCGGCGGACTCCCATGCGTCTGCCTTTGACCGGCTCTGCACGTCAGCCGCGGCGGCCCGGATTCGGAGGATGTAGGTCAGCTCCGGCTTGTAGTTGGCGGCGTCCCGAACGAGGCCGGTACAGACCATTTCGGTCACTTCCTGTGGGCGCACTCCCAACTCTTCCTCCAACTCCGTCAGCACGCCCTGGGTGAAGCCCTCCGGCGGGCGCGGGTGTCCGGACGGCTTCACGTGGTAGAAGCCGGGCCGCTCCGCTACCCTCTCGCTTCGGCGCTCGATGGCCAGCATGCCGTCGGCTGTCTCCGTGACCGCGGACACGGCCAGGGCGTCGGACATGGCGGCGGCGCCGCATTGCGTCCGCCACTCCCGGTGACAGCCGTTCGTGCCGATGTACTCTTCGTAGTCGGTTTTGCCCACGTGGAGCACCAGCGACGCGCCGTCCACGTTGTAGGACACCAGCCGGTAGAGCGGCTCCGCGGTAATCACGCGCCCCTGCCCACGCAAGGCATCGGCGCTGCGTCGGACCTCCGTCCGCTGGGCCTCTGTGAGCGTGACGGTGGCCGCGCCGTCGAAGCGGCACACCACGTCGTTCGGACGAAAGCGCCCCGTAGCCAGAATGTGGTAAAGGCCGGAGACGTGCAAGGATGCCTCCCGAGAGAAGTGCGCCGCGCTCATTGTAGGCGTGCGTCTCCGGCGAGGCAAGGCCCCTGCCGCTGCGGCGCGTCTTAATATGACTCGAACCGGCTGCGGACTGGACTCGTTCTCCGTTTGACCGCCGTAGGGCGGACTCCTATAATGGTTGTAGGGGGAGTGTTAGCTTGTCGCGCCGTGCGCCTTCAACCGGCCGCGCGCGGCTCGACGGGGAGAGAGCGTGACAGCAATATGATGACTGAAGAGCAGGTTACCCTTAAGCGCGACTGCGAGGCGACTCAGGTCCCCAGCGGCGTGAAGCTGCATCTCACCCAGGGCAGCCTTGTGGTGATTCTGCAGACGTTGGGGGGCGCCTTCAGTGTGATAACGGAGCAGGGGGACATGGCGCGCATTGCGGCGAAAGACGCCGATGTCTTGGGCAAGGTGGTCGCGCCCGTCGCACAGGCGGCCCCCGCCGCGTCACAGGGGCCGGTGGACGAGACGCTGCTGTGGGAGCAGTTGAAGACCATCTTCGACCCGGAGATCCCGATTAACATCGTGGACCTGGGGCTTATCTACGGCTGCCGCGTCACGCCTCTGCCCCAGGGCGGGAACAGAGTGGACGTGAGCATGACCATGACCGCGCCCGGCTGCGGGATGGGCGATGTGCTCAAGGTGGACGCCGAGGCCAAGCTGCTGACCGTGCCCGGTGTCACCGAGGCCTGCGTGGAGGTGGTCTGGGAGCCTGCCTGGAGCACCAGCTTGATGACCGAAGAGGCGAGGCTCGCCCTCGGCATGTGAGCCGCCGTGTCGCTTGCGGCGTGACAAATAGAGAGCGTCCTTCTCGTACGAGAAGGACGCTCTCTATGTTTACGGGACTCACGAGAGTCCGGCGCCAAGGCTGGCGGGACTCCCTCCATCCGCACGGCTGCGTCTCGGACAAGGGCCGAACTCTTGACCTATGGGCGGACGATGGTGTCTAGCGGAAAACCCAACGTGGGTTAGTGGCCACCGCAGGCGCAGCCGCCGCTCCCGCAGCCACCCGCACCGCTCCCAGCCTCGCTCCCGGATTCGCTGCTGCTCCCGCAGGCGCAACCGCCCGCGCCGCAGCCGCCGCTCCCGCAGCCACCTTCGCCATGCATGTGCTGCGCGTTGGGGTTGGTGATGGTGAATCCCTTGCCCTCCAGACCGCCCGCGAAGTCAATCTCCGAGCCGGCCACGTAGGGGGCGCTGGCGGAGTCCACCAGTATCTTCAGGCCTTCGCTCTCCAATTCGGTGTCGCCTTCGCGCACCTGGTCGTCGAAGCCAAGGCCGTATTGGCCGCCGCCGTTGCGATTGTCCAGGAAGAGACGGAGGGCCAAGCCGTCCTTTTTCTCCTGGGCGATGATTTCCTTGATCTGGGCCGCCGCTGAAGGTGTAATGGTGATCATGGCATTATCTCCTCCCACCTGTTAGTTTACTCCATCGCCGTCCTGGAGGCCAGTTCACGGGCCTCTGACGGCGATGGGCTCTTTCACGGGATGCATCGGCTTCACCGCCACGTCCGCTTTCGGCGGCGTGGGACTGGTCCGTGTCACCAGGTCCTCGATGGTGGTGGTGTCCAGGACATTGCGGATGGCCTGCTCCACCGTCCGCCACACGTCCCGCTGGGCGCAGGCCGGGACCAGGGAGCACTTGTCGAGGTTGTCCATGCAGGGCACCAAGGTCGGCGTCTCGCCGAGGGCCGCCACCACCATGCTCAACGTGATGTCCGTGGGGTTGACCGCCAGCGCGTGGCCTCCCTGGGGGCCGCGCTGGCTCCGCGTCAGCCCTCTCCTGTTCAGCGTATGCAGGAGTTGCTCCAGGTACAGCTCCGGGATGGCGTTGCGCCGGGCGATGTCCGACGTGCGGGCCAGCCCCTGGTCCACATGCTGTGCCATGTCCACCAGCGCCCGGACTCCATAGTCAACCGCTATCGGAATGTGCATAAGCGTTTCTCCCCCTGGCCAGGCCTACTCAGTCGAGATTTCTTTTCCTTTTCCTGCCAGAGCGGCGTGCATCGTGTGCCACGGCAGGGTGGCGCATTTGACGCGCGCGGGATACTCCGAGACGCCGGAAAAGACCTCCAGGTCGCCCAGTGCGTCGGCGTCGAAATCAGCGCCTGGCTCCCGCGTGATCATGGCGCGGAATGCTTTGAACAGCTTCTCCGCCTGGGCCACGGTCTTGCCCTTGACGTTTTCGGACATGAGTGAAGCGGACGCACGAGAGATGGCGCAGCCCGAACCCTGGATTCCGACATCCTGTATGACATCGCTCGTCACCTTCAGGTACACGGTGAGCTTGTCTCCGCAGAGAGGGTTGTAGCCGTCCACCTTGCGGTTCGCGCCCTCCAGTGCGTGGAAGTTCCGCGGCTTGCTGTTATGCTCGCGTATGAGGTCCTGGTACAACTCGCGCAGGTCAACGGACGACACTACTTCAAGACCTCGATGACGCGCTGCATGCCCTGCGCCAGCGCGTCAATCTCCTCTCGCGTGTTATAGAAGGCCAGAGATGCCCTGGCGGTGGCGGGCACGCCGAACCGGTCCATGAGTGGCTGCGTACAATGATGGCCCGTCCGGATGGCGATGCCTTCGCCGTCCAGGATGGTGCCGATGTCGTGCGGGTGGACGCCCTCTAGGACAAAGGACAGGATGCTGGCCTTGTCCTTCGCCGTGCCGATGATCTGCAGGCCGTCAATGGCGGCCAGGCGACGGGCGCCGTAGTCCAGCAATTCGTGCTCATAGGCTGTTATCCTATCGAGTCCGAGGGCGGTCACGTAGTCTATGGCCGCTCCCAGGCCGATGGCCCCGCTGACGTCGGGCGTCCCCGCCTCGAACTTATAGGGCAGGGAGTTGTATGTGGTCTTCTCGAAGGTGACAGACCTGATCATGTCGCCGCCGCCCTGGTAGGGGGGCATGGCCTCCAGCAGCTCCGCCCTACCGTACACCACGCCGATGCCGGTCGGCCCGAAGACCTTGTGGCCGGAGAAGACGTAGAAATCGCATCCCATCTTTCGAACGTCCACCGCCATGTGGGGCACGGCCTGAGCGCCGTCCACTAGGACGGGGATGCCGCGGCTATGTGCCGCAGCTATGATCCCCTCGATGGGGTTGACAGTGCCCAGAGAGTTTGACACGTGCACGATGGACACCAGCTTTGTGCGGGGGTTCAGCAGCTTCTCGTACTCGTCCAGCAGCAGTTCGCCGGCGTCGTTGATTGGGATGACGCGCAGCTTTGCGCTCCGCTCCTGGCACAGCATCTGCCAGGGGACGATGTTGGAGTGGTGCTCCATGTGGGAGATGACGACCTCATCGCCCGGCCCGATGTGCTGCCTGCCGTAGCTGTGCGCGACCAGGTTAATTCCTTCGGTGGCGCCCCGCACAAAGATGATTTCGCGGTCCTCCGCGGCGTTGAGGAACAGACGCACCTTGGCGCGCGCGCCTTCGAACTCGTCCGTGGCGCGGGCGCTCAGGTAGTGGATGCCGCGATGCACGTTGGCGTTGATCGTGGTGAGGTAGCGCACGAGGGTGTCAATGACCACCTGGGGCTTCTGGCTGGTGGCCGCGTTGTCCAGATAGACCAGCGGTTTCCCGTGGACCTGCTGCTTCAGGATGGGGAAGTCCTCCCGAATCCTGGCGACGTCGAATGTCCGGGCAGGGCGCTCCGCCAGGCGCGGGCTGGCGGCGGGACGTGGCGCGGTCATGACGTTTCCCCGAACTGAAAGCCAGGCAGCGCTCCCGCGAACAACTTGTTCAGGTAGTCCTGAAGCGGCTCCGGCTTCACGGTGTCGATAATCTGGCTGGCGAAGGCCTGGATGAGGAGGTTGCGGGCCGCCGCCTTGTCCAGTCCCCGGCTCTGCATGTAGAACAGGGCGTCCTCGTCAATATCTCCCGCCGCAGCCCCGTGCGAGCACTTGACGTCGTCCGCGTAGATCTCCAGGCTTGGCTTTGTGAACGCCTGGGCCTCTCTGGACAGGATGAGGTTCTTGTCGTGCTGCTCGGCGTCGGTCTTCTGGGCTTCCTTCTGGACCAGGACGCGCCCGCTGAAGACGCCGGTGGACGCTCCGTCCAGAATGCCTCTGTAGTTCATCCGGCTTGTGGTATGGGGCCGGACGTGGTCAATGCCCATGTGGTTGTCCAGGTGCTCCCTGCCCGCAAGCCGGGACAGCCCGTTCAGGACGCAGGAGCCGCCTTGTCCGTCCAGCAGCGCATGGAAGTCGTTCCTGCCCAGGGCGCACCCTACGGCGAAAGAAGTCGAGGAGAAGGCGCTGTCCGTTTCCTGCCGCACGCGCGACGTGCCCACGTGGAGGGCGTCGCGGCTCTCCAGAAGCAGCCGGTAGTGCTCAATCCGAGCGCCATCGCCGGCCACAATCTCCGTGACGGCGTTGGTGAAGTAGGGGCCGCTCGCGTGGCCCACATAGCTTTCGATGAGCGTCAGGCTGCTGTGCCGGCCCGCCACGACCAATGTCCGGGGGTGCGTGACGATGGGCTGCTCGCCTGGTGTGGTGACGAAGATGACGTGCACGGGGGATGGGACGGACGCGCCGTCCGGGATGGAGACGTAGGCCCCGTCCCGAAGGAAGGCCGTGTTGAGGGCGGTGAACGCCTCGTCTTCAAAGGCGGCGTACCGCGCCAGATGTCTCTCCACCGACGCGCCGTGCGTGGTAAGCGCCGTGGCCAGGCCGGTCACGCGGACGCCGTCGGCCTCGGGCAGCGCCGTGGACAGCGCCGGCGCGTAGCGGCCATTGACGAAGACAAGGGTTGTCCAGTCGGCATGGGCTGGCGCGCGGCCCAGCAGCCGGGCGGCCTCGCTCAGGTCTTTCGGGCGGACGTCCGCGGGGTGTTTGAATGAACTGCGGGCGATAGCGGCAACGCTGGTGTACTTCCACTGCTCGTTCCCGCGGACGGCCGTGGGGAAACCCAGCTTGGTGAAGCGGGCCCACGCCCGCTGACGGAGGGTCTGGACCCACGCCGCGCCGTCTTGCCGCGGCTGTGTCTCCAGGCTCTGGAAATCGGCGAGGTAGGCGTCGTCGCGTGTCAGGACTTGAGTCATATGATCCGTGCTCTCCTTAGCCCTATGCGCGGGCGCCGCTTTGCGCGGGCTCCCTGAGCCAGTCGTAGCCCTTCTCCTCCAGCTCATGGGCCAGCTCGCGCCCGCCGGAGCGGACGATGCGCCCGTCCATGAGGACGTGGACGTAGTCCGGGGTGACGTACTTGAGAAGTCGCTGGTAGTGCGTCACCAGCAGCATCGCCTTGGACGGCCCCCGCTGGGCGTTGATGCCGTTGGCCACGACCTTCAGGGCGTCAATGTCCAGGCCGGAGTCGGTCTCGTCAAGGAGCGCGAGCCTGGGGTCAAGCATCAGCATCTGGAGCATCTCGCCGCGCTTCTTCTCGCCGCCGGAAAATCCCTCGTTGACCGAGCGCTTCATCAGCGCCGGCTCAATCTCCATCAGCTTCATCTTTTCGTCCAGCAGTTTGCTGAAGCTCTTGATGTCCAGAGGCTCCAGGCCGCGATGGGCGCGCAGGGCGTCCACGGCGGACTTGAGGAACTGGTACGCGCGCACGCCGGGCAGCTCCAGCGGGTACTGGAAGGCCAGAAAGAGGCCCTCGCGGGCGCGCACCCCGGGCGGCATCTCCAGGAGGTTCTTGCCCCCCAAAGTGACCTCGCCCTGGGTGATGGTGTAGGCGGGATGGCCCGCCAGCGCCTTGGTGAGCGTGCTCTTGCCGGAGCCGTTTGGTCCCATGAGCGCGTGCGTCTCACCGGAGTTGATCGTGAGGTCCACGCCCTTCAGGATTTCCGCGTCCCCGATGGACACATGAAGATTGCGAATGATTAGCATAGTGTCGTAGCGCTCCCGTTCTGTAGTGGGCTGTTTAGCCCACTGCCCCTTCCAGACTCACCTTGAGGAGCTGGAATGCCTCCACGGCGAACTCCATGGGCAACTCTTTGAAAACGTCCTTGCAGAAGCCGTTGATGATCATGTAGTGCGCGTCCTCCTGGGAGATGCCGCGCTGCTGGCAGTAAAAGAGCTGCTCCTCGCTGACCTTGGAGGTGAAAGCCTC
>JAUSIH010000015.1 GCA_030648205.1 Dehalococcoidia bacterium
AAGTCATCTTCGGCCAGGGCAAGACGCCGGAGCAGATCGTGGCTATCGCCAGGGAGATACTCACGCGTTCCGACAAGCTGCTGGTGACCCGCGCCACCGCGGACGCCTTCGCGGTCGTCAAGGCCGCGTTGCCCGACGCCGTGTACCATCCCCAGGCCAACGTCATCACCCTGGACCGCGCGCCCGCGTCCGCGCGACGCCGGGGCGTCATCGTGCTCAGCGCGGGCACATCGGACATACCTGTCGCGGAGGAGGCCGTCATCACCTGCGAGCTGATGGGCAACGAGGTGGAGAAGGCCTACGACGTGGGGGTCGCGGGCGTGCACCGCCTCTTGGACCGCGTGCCCCAGCTTCAGCAGGCGCGGGTGCTTGTAGTGGTGGCCGGAATGGAGGGGGCGCTCCCCAGCGTGGTAGCGGGCCTGGTGCGCGTGCCGGTCATAGGCGTGCCCACCAGCGTGGGGTACGGCGCCAGCTTCGGCGGCATCACCGCGCTGCTGGCCATGCTCAACAGTTGCGCCCCGGGCACGTCCGTGGTGAACATAGACAACGGCTTCGGCGCGGGCTACCTGGCCGCGCTCATCAACCTGGGACGGGAATAGGCCGCGCGCCTACGGTTGCAGGAACCAGTAGTGGTAGGCTGAGTACCTGAACGGATTCCGGCGCACCCCGTCCATCTCAAGGATGAACTCCATCTCTACATCCGGCGCGGTGATGAGAGTGCTCGGCACCTGGAACGTGTCCTCGCTCCAGTAACGCAGAGCAAGAGGCACCCTGGCCTCTGGCAACTGCGCGTCCGCGTACCACGGCAAAGCCTTCGCGACCTCCGGCGGCACGGGCGCGCTCGCATCCGCGGACCACACGCCGGCGTCCTGCCCGTTCACCCGCACCCGAATGCGAAACGCCTCCCGCGAGTACGACCGCCGCACGATGAGCAGCGGCGCGCCGGGCGTGACGCGCACGGTCATCCGCTCACCGCCGAGCGCGAGCCTCCCGCCGTCCATGACGTCACCCCCATTCACGTAAGGCGAGCGGACGACGTTGTTCCCTATGTTGACCCCGTCCGTTCGAGGCAGGAGCCTGTACACGTGCTGCCGCTCGCTCACCAGGTCCGCCACGTCCACGACGTCCACCACGCGCGAAAGGCCCGGCGCGGGCGCCGACCGCATCCTGTCGCCGCTGCCCGCCAGCGACCAGTCCGGCCGCAGCAGGTCCATCTGCGCCTCGCCCGCGATGCTTGCCTCCTCAAGGCGCACGGAGTTCAGCTTGCGCCATGTGCCTGTCTCGTAGAAGCTTCTGAGCCAGTGTGGGTACACCGCGAGATAGTCAGGACGCCGCGGCGTCCGCTCCAGCATCTCCCACAGCGTGCCCTCGCCGTGACGCGACCACTCGGCCACGCCGTTCGTCGTGAGACCGATTACGTCGAAGATGGACCGGTCGGTGAAATACGCGATCGCTCCCACATCATTCAGGCCCAGCAATGCGTCGGCGGGAACGCGCTGGTTGACCACACGCGCCATCTCAATGTGCTGATAGCGAATATCGGAGGCGTTGGCCGCGTACGTCGTCGCCCAGTCCGGCAGAGCAGCGACCGGCGTGACCAGCAGGACCGCGGGCGCCAGCAAGAGGATGCGCGGCCGCCAGCGGATGCGGGAGAGGACGTTGTACACGCCCACCATGAGGCCGAACACGCCCAGCACGATGTATGGCATGTAGTACCGGAAGTGGTGCACACTCGAAGGAATAATCGTCGCCTCCGCGGCTAGCATGGTCAGCCCGGCCCCCAGCGCGATAGCTCCCGCGCCCACCGTGCGCCTGCCCAACTCCTGGACGCACAGGACAATAAAGCCCAGCAGCGTCACTATGGCCAGGGCCTGGCGGACGCCAGCCAGGGACGACGGGACGAGGTCGCCGGTCATGATGCGCGCCTGGAAGACGTGGAGGTGCGCCGCTGTCCGCTGCAAAACAATGGAGAGGCTGACAAACGGGTCGTAGAGCTGGGAGTGCGCGACGCCTGTGTTGGTTACGGTCTGCCCTGTCATGGCGAGGTTCAGAAGGAACGGCACGCTGCCGACGGCCACCGGCCCCAAGGCGTACAGCGCCAAGCGCCACGTCCTTCCGCGGAAGGACGCCAGCAGCCCTCCGGGCCGATGCCCTTCCAGCAACACGCGAAGCCCCAGGAGCACGGCGAGCACAACGCCAAAGACCAGCCCCTCCGGCCGGGCCAGCACCAGCACGCAGGCGGCCGCCGCGGCAAGACCCTCTCTGCCGGGCGTAGTCCACAGCCAGACTGTCGCCAGGACAGCCGTGATGAGCAGCGGTATCTCCATGCCGCTCAGATAGCCCCACACGACGCGGCCGTTCAGCACGACGAGAAGTCCCGCGACGAGCGCCGGCGCCCAGTGCCCGGTGGCTCGACGAGTCAGAAGGTACATAAGCCATCCGCTCGCGGCCAGCAGCAGCCCGCCCAGCGCAATGACTATGGCCACGAACACCTCGCCGGTGAAGCCGAGAAGATAGAACGGCGCCAGCAACAACGGGTACAGCATGCTGGTCACGCCGGTGGAGTAACCGTCGCTCCCGGTGTAGGAGTAGAAGTGGCCCTGGGCCAGCCGTTTGGCGTACTGGAAATAGATGTAGGAATCATCAAGCGGCGCGACAACGTGGCCGCCGGTGGCCGTCGCGGAAGCGCTGATGAAGAGGACGAAGACGACAGCGGCGGCGACCGTCAGCGCCGCGAGGGGAAACGCGTGAGGATGCGTCTTGAGCCATGCAGCCAGGCGTTCGGGGAACGTCAAGGACAAACCCTACTGACCCTCGCCGGAGGCGGGCGCAGCGTTGAGCTCCCGCGCTCGATCCTCGGACGACCCCATGTCCAGCATGTAGCCTACGCCCCGGATGGTAAGGATGCGTTTACCACCCTTGCCCAGCTTTCGGCGCAGGCGATGGATGCACACGTCCACCGCGTTCGTCTGGCCGGTGTGCCCTTCGCCCCACACGCGCCACAGCAGGGTGTCCGTGTTGAGGGGCCGCCCTGCGTTTTCCGCCAGCAGGTACAGCACGTCGAACTCCGTGGGGGACAGGCTGACCCGCTGGCCGTCCAGGGTGACGCTGTTGTTGACCGTATCAATACGCAGGCCGCCCACCGTCAATTCGGGCTGCTTGCGGGACTCGCGCTGCCGGTCCATCCGCTGAATGGTTGTCTGCAGCTCGCCAAGCAGCTTGCTGATGCGCCCTTCGGCGGCGCGGTGGATCAGGGCGTTGGCGATGGCGTTGGCGGCCAGACTGCAGTAGCCCTGCGCAAGGGCAATCTCCGTCTCACTGAACATGCGGGACGGGTTCACCGTGTCAATTAGATAGACGACGCCCAGCCTCTTCTCCTTAGCAGACAGAGGAATCACCATCAGAGCGCACGCCCCCAGCACGGGGCGCGCCCACGATGGCAGGCGCGGGTCTCCGGGCTGCACGCCCGACAGGGCCACCGTCCGCCCCGACTCCATGGCCTGGGCAGTGGCCGCGCCATCATTCGGCGAGAACTTCACATCGCTGAGCCGGGGCGCCTTCAGCACGACGGGGTCGAGCGTCGCCACCTGGAGTTGCAACTCGTGCTTCTCCTCGTCCAGAAGCGCAACAAGGCCGTCAGTGGCGTTCAAGATTTGGGGTACGTCCTTCACCAGCCCATCCAGCACCTCGTCCAGCGCCTGGGAGCTTGACAGGGCGTTGGCGACCTCCAGCAAACCGCGCGCCCGGTTCTGGACACCGAGCACCTCCTGGAGTTCCTCCTTCTCCTGACGCTCCGTTATCCGCTTGCGCCCCAGGTAGCCGCTGAGCAACGCAAGGAAGAAGAAGGACATGACCTGAACGGGGATAACGGGGTCCAGCGAGACCTGGGCGAGGGAGCCCGTCACCGGCAGATTGAAAAAGACGGCCAGCCCCACGTACACGATAGATACGATGCTGGAAGCGAAGAGGGCGCTGGCGTAGCCGAAGAAGACGGAATAGTAGAGCACCAGCACGGGCACCGCGGCGATCAGGGCTGTTTGCACGGTCCCTGCCAGCAGGAACGCGCCGCCGAGCGCCAGCACATCCACCGTCACGAGCGCGTACACGATGGCGGGCGTCCGCACTCGCGGGAGGATGACCGTGGCCAGCGCGAGAGCGTAGGCCAGATAACCCAGGGCCAGACCAAGAAGAGGAATGACGAGGCTGAGATCCCCCACTGTGCGGCCCGCCTGGATGTAGAAGAGGATCATGACAAGGGTCAGAGTCAGGAGGCGGAACTTGCGCGTCTCCCGCTCGGTCTCGCGAAGGTAGTTTAGCGTTGCTTCCTGGGTCATGGTCTGGCCTCACTGGTCATTATAGGTCAGAAGCTGCTTACGGCAACATCGCGGGACGGCTACACCTTCCCCGACGCTAACTATCCGGATGCACCTGAAGCTCCTGGAGCTTGATCGTATCGTTGGTCTGCCCGTTCCACGTCATGGGTATTGGCCGCGGGTCCTTCTCGCCGTACTGGAGCACGGTCAGGAGCAGGTCATAGCGGCCCGGGAGTTGCTTGAGCGGAATGAACACGTCGTAGTATTCCTCCACAATGGCCCCCGCCGGCCATTGCTCCGGGGAGGACACGCCATACCCTTGCCGCACGCGATACCCGAAGCTCTCGGAGCGCTTGCCATTCGGAGCGAGAAGGAAGCCCAGGTCTTCCGGCTTCGGCACGGAACGATGGACGCGCCACGTGAGCTTCGCCCGGACAAGCCCGCCCGCAACTGTGTCCGCCGGTCCCACCTCGGCGCGGATAAGCTCCAGCGCATCCTGGACCATCGGGCCGGAGAACTCGCGCGTCGCGGCGTCCTCCTGCCGTACAAGAGGAGGCCCCTTGTCCTCAACCTTGAATACCGGCCCCACCTTACTGTGGAAGACAAGCCCGTACCGCTCTGGAAGGAACGCCAAATAGAAGGCGGCGAAGCGCGGCCGTTGCGCATAGGAGTCTATTAACTCATTGAGGCGCTTGTGCACCAGGTCTGAGCGCGCAGCGAGGGCAAGGATTTCCGGCGTGATGGCCTGCGTGCGGACGCCCAGCGAGTACAGGCCCACGTCCACAACGCTCACGTCAGGGCGCAGGCCCTCCACCGACTGGACGTACCACAGGTTCGCCCAGGGCCACAGCACAAAGATGACGGCGTCTTTCGGAAGGGAGATCATCACACTCCGAGCGACATCCCTTGCCGCGTAGGAGCTGCTCGCATCCATCGCCGGGCGGTTGACCAGCAGAAGGATGACCGGCAGCGGCACCAGCGCCAGGTGCGCCAGGTCCGCGGCGGATACTCGCCGGGTGATGGACGCCAGGGCCGTCCCCAAGGGTGTCGCCTCCAGCAGCAACGATATCACCAGGTCGAAACCCTCCGCCGCCCAGACGGTGAGCAGAAGCGTCAGGACGAAGAAATAGTCCGTGATGTTGACGATCTGGTAGACCATATCGAAGGCAAGGTTAGCCCCGAAGAAAAGGGCCAGGGTGAGCAGCAGGCGGCGGTCGCGCAGGTTCTGCCCGTACACCCCTATCAGGGCAAAGGCCACCAGCACGAGGCTGTATTCCGTGGCAAGAGACAGTCCCACCATCTCCAGGTGGTTCCAGAGGTCAACGGGGTCCAGGCTCAGGCCCTGCTGGAAGAGGGCGCCGCTGATGTACCACAGGAAACCCTGAGGCGTCTGCACGTCCACGCCCACAAAGCGGGCGAAGTCGAGCGCCGGATTCGCGGCGTCGCGGATGGGTATGTACAAGTACAGCAGCGGCCCGATGAGTAAGAGGGCTGCCGCGGCCACGTAATGGCGCGGGCGCAGGCTCCGCCACGGTTCCACCGCGAAGAACGCGAAGACCAGCCCGGGCACGAGGAGAACGGTCATCCGATGGTGCGCCAGGGATAGTCCGACGACCAGGCTCAGAAGGACGAAATAGCGCGCCTGGCCTGTTCGCCGCCACACCAGGAAAAAGCAGAGGACGAGGGCCACGAACAGGCCGTGCAGGCTGTACTTTTCCGCTGCCATGGCGTGGTGCCAGAAGACCGGCGTGAAGGCGAAGCTCAGCCCCGCCACGAACGCGAGGATGGGCCGGCGGGTCATCTCCACGACCGCCAGCGCCAGCACCCCGGCCGCCGCCGCCGCCGCGACAGCCGACATCAGGTTGAGCCGGTACGCGATGTCTCCGAAGGGCAAATAGGTGAACAGCTTGCCCATAAGCATATAGAGAGGGTAGCCAGTGGGGTGAACGATACCAAGGGTGAAGGCCCCCGTGGCCAGCTCGGCGGAGTCGCCCCACTGGACGGTGGGAGACAGGCCGCTCAGATAGACGACAAGAGAGCTGAGGAAGACCGCCCCAAACAGGATGCCGCGCGTCCTGCCCGATGGGTGTGGCTGGACTTGTGTATCAGTGGTCACGTCGCGCTCCGAGTCCCTCGGGTTAATGTCCAAAAAAGCGGAGGGCAACGGCGGGGCGGGACCGCCGTTGCCCTCCTATGAAATGGCCCAAGACGGGCTCAGGGATAAACACCTGGAGTGAACGTAGGGGTGGATTCCACGCGTCCCTGGGCGTCAATGTACCACCCATACGTGCCTGTGCCCCCGTTGTAGCTGTTGGATGAACGGGGCCTGTTCACCGCGAACCTTCCAGCCGTAAGTAAGTCCGGATTAACGTATGAGTTCAGCGTGGCGGACGGGTCGCCCGTCTGCCCGGCATACGTCGGGTATGCGCCGTTCTGCAGGTAGTACGCGCTGATCGCCGTCTGCAGGTTTCTCTGGTCGCCCAGGTACGCGTCCTGTTTCGCTTTCGGGACATACTGGGCAACGTTGGGCGCCAGGATCGAGGCCAGAATAGCCAGGATGCTTACCGTTATCACCACTTCTAGCAGGGTGAGACCCATCTCGCCGCGCCGCTGCATTGATTTGATTCTCCACCGTCGAAAAGACACCCTGCACCTGCCATATCCGCGTTCGCTTCCTGCCCCAGCCTGCGTCACAACCTACGAGCATGAAGTCGCCGTTGCCCCGTGCGGGCGACGGAAGTCCGTCACGATGGGGGCGGCCACCGCCAGTATCGGGAGGACGACCGCCAGCTCCAGGAGCGTCACGCCCTCGCCGTTGCGGGCCCCGGCTTTACGGATAGCTGCCCGTGTAGGTCGGCGCCGCCTGGACCCGACCGTTGGCGTCCACGTACCATCCATACGTGCCCGTCGCCGTTGACTTGTTGTACGTGCTCACCGACGCGGGCGCCTCGTTCAGGAGGTTCGCCGCGAGCAGGGCGTCCGTGTCCACGTACGAGTTGTTGCCGGAGGTCGGCGCGCCCGTCGCTCCCGCGGTCGTCGGATAGGCCCTGTTCTTCCTGTAATAGCCATCCACCGCTATCTGGAGGGTGTTCCTGTCCAAGGTGTGGGCTTTCTCGCGGCCCACGGAGAGAAACCCCTGGATGTTCGGGATGACCATGGCCGACAGCACGGCCAGGAGCGCCAGCACCATCAGGACCTCCACGAGTGTTACGCCTGCCTGACTGCTCCCCGTGCGCGTCTCCTTCACATCCTCCACCCTCTTTGTGTTACAGGACGCCCGCATCCGGGCGGGCGTCCTGTAACAGCTCGCATCATGCCAGACCTGACCGGGCGCCTATGGGTACACACCCGCGGTGTAGGTGGGGAGAGACTGCACCCGCCCGTTGGTGTCCACGTACCACCCGTATGTGCCCGTCGCGCCCGTCTTGTTGAACACGTTCGCCGACGCGGGCAACTCGTTGATGTACTTGCCGTCGATCAGCAGGTCCGTGTCCATGTAGGCGTTGGCGGAAAAAGTAGGCACGCCGGACGCCCCATTCTTGGTCGGGAACGTGGTCCTGTTCGCCGCCGCCGTATAGTAGCCGTCCACCGCGACCTGCAGCGTCTTCCTGTCCGAGTTGTACGCGTCCTGCTTGCCCCGGCCCAGGAAGCCCTGCACGTTGGGGATCACGATCGCCATCAGCACCGCCATCAGCGCCAGCACGATCAGGATCTCAATGAGAGTGAAACCCTTCTGTTCTTTCATACCTCTTCCCTTTCAACAGCCTGCTAGTAGTTGCTGTCGTCCAGCAGGACCCACACGCGGCTGTTCTGGTCAATCACCCACACGCCGATGCTGGTGGCCGCGATGGTGCCAATGGTCCCACCCGGCGTGTAGTCCTTGCCGCCCACGAAGCTGATAGTACCACCGGTGAAATTGCTGGAGCCCGCCAGCACGTTGGGGTCTGCCGTGGTGCCCGTGGCGCCGGAGTGCTTGGGGTAGGTCTTGAGATAGCTGGGAACGAACGTCTTGGTCGTCCCTGCGCCCTCTCCCGTCTTGAGGAAATTCGAGTTGAAGTCAATGGGCTTCACGTACAGGGTCGTCGTCGCGCCGTCCGGCATCACAAAGCTCGTTATCGTCGCTTGGTAGTTCCCTGTAGCCAAGCTTGGCTTCTGATTGCCGTTCACGGGGTAGTTCGTCAACGCGGGCGCCTCGCCTACGTAGTTGTCCACGGCGCCCTGCACCGTCGCGATGTCCGACACCTTCACGGTCCCGCGACCGCTGGTCGTCTTGCCGCCCACTGCCGGCGCCACTATGCTCGCGATGACCGCCATAATGGAGAGGACGACCACCAGCTCCAGCAGGGTGACGCCCTTTTCCCGTCCCAGAAATCGCTTCAACGCCTTCATTGTAGTATTTACCCTCCATCGTTTCCTTGCCCTGGTTCAAGGCAAGGGCTTTCGCCTTGGTCTTTCCACAATGACCCGCAGTGCTTTTCCCCCGCCTGCACCTCCTTTATTTCTCTAATTAACCCGTCATGTTTCGTGTTCGGAATAGTCCGGGCCGAACCGTGCGCCCACACCATAGCACAAAAATCCACCTTTGTCAAGGGGCTATGTAATCTTATTGTAATCTTACTTTCTTATCCGTTTATTCTCCCGCGGGGCGGCAGAGCTTGGCGCGGTGCAGCGTTTCGTGTGTATTACAGTCTGGTTATCGGTCCCGCACGGCCTCCCCATGAGCGGCCCTGGGTGAGCGTGCTCGGCGCGCGTGAGGTATTCTCCGATGCCGGCGGACTGCTGTCATGGCCGTCCATGGAGTCCGGGACGTCCCCTGGCGCGCCCACGGGTGCGGAGAGTGAGCTCCGCTCAGGGCAGGCTGGCTCACCATGAGCGGGGAAATACCGATTGTCAACAAAACCTGGTGTCCGGTAGTGTATCAGTTTGCCGTGGTAGGGAATGGGACTCTACCCGTCACACCGGCGAAGGCCGGTGTCCAGAGACGTGCGTGGGGGAGACGCTCTGATGGATTCCGGCTTTCGCCGGAATGACGACGACCTAACTGACACACTACCTGGTGTCCTGGCCCTGAAATACGCTTATGCATTGTCATTGCGAGGACTCCTTCCGTGGAAGGAGGACGAAGTCCCGATTCATCGGGAGAGGAAGGGTGCGCCCCGCAGCCAGATTGCCACGCCGTGCGCGCGCGCTGCGGCGGCCCTCCGAGCCTGTGGTGAGGAACTCGAACCATCGGGCCTCGCAATGACATTAGCAACGAACTTCGGGGACGCCAGAAGCGACCGACTGGTCGGTCTGGCTCTACGGAAGCTTCCAGTCGTAGATGGTGATGACGGGCGTGTTGGTGGGCATGGAGAACGCCTTGTCCGGCGAGGGGGCGCCGGTGAACGCAACGCGCGCCGTCACCGTCTTGCCGTCGGAGGTCTGGCTGGTGATCAGGTACTTGGCCCGCACGTTGAAGGCCTTGCGGTCCCGCTCGATCCACAGCGAGGAGGTCTTCTGCTCCACCGCCACGATGAAGCCGTTCCCCCAGTTGGCGTTGCTGGGTATGGTGACCTGCAACGCCGCCCAGGAGAGAGGCTGATAGGATGACGACAGCGTGACGAGGGTCTGCCCCGACTGGAGGTCCGTGCCGATGGGCGGCGCGAGGCTGGTATTCAGCGGGTTGTTGAGGTCCCGCCAGAACAGCCTGACCGTGGCATTGGGAGCGAAGCTGTATCCCGTGACATAGACGTTGGACCAGCCCATGGGGCCGGACCTGTTCCCCTGGGTCTCGCTAATGACGATGGCAGCGTTGGAGGACACGCTCACCTTCGCCGTATCACCCGTCGTCACGGTCTGGTTCGGCCCTCCGCCCGGTTGGGACACCACGACGGTTGCTTTGTTGAAATAGTCGCCGGGGTTGTTCGGCGTCACCGTCCGGAAGCTGAACACGACCTGCCCTCCCCCGGCGATGCTGTTGGGCACGCCGACGCCCGACCAGGTCAGCGTGTTGCCCACCTGGCTCGGGTTGACCGTCATGGCCCCCGAGGTCGAGCCTGTCACGTAGGTAAAGCCCGACGCCAGGACGTCCTCAAAGCGCACGATGTTGATCGTGCCAGACCCGACGTTACGGGTGGTCACCGTGTAGGTGATCGTTTCGCCGCCGTTCACGTTGGCCTGGTCCACCGTCTTGGTTATCTGGATGTCGCCGACAGTCGTGGCGGCGGTGGGGCCTGTCGCCACGGTGGCGAAGTCGCTCCCCTCGGCGCGGATGTCGTTGAAGTGCAGTCCCCAGGCGGTGGCGCTCGCCGCCTGGAAGCTGAAACTCGCGGGAGAGCCGTAGGGGACCGTCAGGACGACGTTCCACGTGAGCGTCACCCCGCCCGTGATGGACGGGTTCGACGTGAACGCCCCCGTTGTGCTGCCCGTCACGTAGGAGAACCCCGACGGAAGGGTGTCAACGAACCTCGTCGTGTGGGCCGTCTGACCCGAGGAGTTGTTCGCGAGGGTCACGGTGTACGTCACGTTGCCTCCAGCGACCACGACAACAGGAGTCACGGTCTTGGTGACGGACATGCTGGGGCCAACGGTCACCGGGGCCGTGTTGCCCGTGTTCACCGTGGTGAAGTTGGAGCCTGTGACCTGGACCTGGTTGTAGTAGATGCCAGGGGTCGTGGTGGACGCTACATTAAAGGAGAACGTCAGGCTCCCCCCGGCGGCGATGCTGGGCACCGGCGACCAGGCCAACGTGGTCAGGCCCGTCACCTTGGGGTTGCTGGTCATGCCGCCCGTCGTGGAGTTCAGGACGTAGCCGAAGCCCGATGAGATCGAGTCAATGACGTCAGTGACGCTGGCGGTCTCGCCGCCCGGGTTCTGGATAGTGATGGTGTACGTCACCTGGCCGCCGGGCGTGACCGTGGTCGGGCTGACGGTCTTGGACGCCGTGATGACCGTTACGGCGGTCACCCGCGGAAGGAGGGCGGGCCTTTGGTCCAGCCAGTTGCCCCTGTCCGTGGACACAAGGCGCGTGGCGAGCGCCTGTCCGCCGTCGCGCGGCCACGCGCCGAGCTGAAGGCCGCGAGTGGCCGCCCACGGGGACTCCCCCGCCAAGCGCGCCAGGGCGAACGCGAACGCCTGCCCGCTCCCGCCGGGGGCGCCCCGGACCAGGGCATAGTTGGCCGGGGTCAGCAGCGTGGCCTGGAGCGATGTCACGCTGACGCCGTTGGCGGCCGTGGGCGGAAGGGAGAGAGCCAGCGGAACGCCCACCTGGCCGCTCAGTGTGACGCGGGTTGACTGGGTGTTCTTGAGAGTGGCGATGGCGTACTCGACGCCAGCATCCCGGCTGTACTCGGCCTGGTAGTCCTGGTGCACGCTCAGCCCCTGCCGCAGCGTGCTGGAGAAGACGTTTGTAATCGGGACAGCCATGAGCACGGACAGGCTCATGATGATGACGACGATCAGCAGGACCTGCCCGCTTTCGCCGCGGTCCAACCTCTTGACGCCCGCCAGACGACGCAGGCCAGACGCCCGCTTCCAGCCTCGCCTGGGGCTGGCCGGTATCGTTCTGTCAAGAAGGCGTTCGTGCATGGTCATCATATATTCCTACGGCACGGTGGAGGAGACATAGGCAATCGTCGCGCTCCCACGCGGTGTGATGGCGTAGTTCTGGACGTCCTGATTGAAGAAATAGACCGTGTACGTCTGGGCCGCGACTGGCGCGGAAGTCACCGTGAGATTGGTCGTGGTGGCGCTGTTACTGGCCACCAGGATCGCGCTCACCTTTGTCGGGTCGGTGAGGCTGTCCCCCAGCGTCGTGCCCAGCGGCGTGCCCAGGAAGATGGACACCGAGATGGACGCGGACGTCGTCAGGCCCCAGACGGCCTGGATGGCGCCGCTGCCCTCGGTGGTTATCACGGTGTAAAAGCCGCTCTTGGAGGAGACGTAGATCGGGACTTCCGCTATCCAGGTCTGGCTCGACGCCGCCGTAGGCGTGGGCAGCGGCTGGTACACCCGTGGCTCGACGTACAGCGTGGCGCTCTGGGAGGCGGTCCCCGCCGTGGACGTGATTGCGACCGTGATGCCCTGAGAGGGCGCGCCAGGTGTGGAGGACGCGCTGGACCCGCTGAACACCACGTTAGCAGGGTCGGCTATGTAGGCGGCGATCACCCGCTTCGCCCCCGAGGGGCCTGTGCGCACGAGCTGGTACGCGCCGGCGGACGAGTCGAGCGCCTCCAGTGCGTAGGTCACGGTGGAGCTGGTGGGTGACGTGGAACTCGCGCTTGGCCAGGTCCGGTAGATAATGCTGAGCGCGTTGTTCCCGGAGAGCCCGGGCGACGTCCCGATGGTAAGGAATAGCTTGGAAAGCGTCCCTAGGTTATTCCCCGTCGGCCCCGCCTCGATATCCTGCTTCAGCCAGTACTGCGCCTGCTCGATGTCGTGGGCGACCAGGGCCTTGTGCTCCAGACGCAGGGGGTAGAAAAAGCTCACAAACCAGACCGATAAGACCGGTGTCGTGACGAGCGCCAGCAGAGCAATGGCTATGATGGACTCGATAAGAGTCACACCCCGACAGTCGCGTGCTAACGGTCTCACCGGTTCACCTTGTACGTCTCAAGCGTCGCCACCGGCGTGCTCCCGAAGCTCGCAGTCACCGTGACGAGCTGCACCCCCTGGGCCACGGTGACCCCTGTCGTGCTCACCGTGAAGTCGTCCCCCTGGACCGTGTAGCTGCTCGGCAGCGACGAGTATGCGGGGCCGGGCGTGGCCGATACAACGGGGTCGAAAGCCGCCTGCTTCACCCGCTCCAGTTGCTGGGAGGCGACAACCTCCGCCCCCACGCGACGCCTCACGGTGCCCTCGGCGCGGACGCTGGCGCTCAGCAGTTGGAGCAGCGCGACAAGGGCCACGCTCATAAGCGCGAGCACAATAACCATCTCCAGCAGGCTCAGGCCGTCGGACCCTCGGATGACAAAGCTCCGAACGCGTCGCAGCAGCCTGCGCCAGCCCCCTGCCGAGAGCGGAGTGCTAGCCCAACCTCCTGAAGCCATAGCCGCCTTCTTCCTCCTCCTCCGGACAGCCGCCCGTTGCGTCGTCGTTCACCGGAGCAAAGAGACTGTCGGAATTAGTTTACCACATCGGCGTTTTCGCACGGAAGCGAACCAGCGATTGCTTCCGCGGCGAGAGTAGCACAGGACGGAGAGGAGGAGCCAAAGACCCAGGCCACTACCGCAAGGTGATTCCCAGCAGACCCACGTACCACGTAGCGATGGGCAGACCCCACAGCAGCGCCACCCACGCGCCCACGACCATGAACGGGCCGTAGGGGACTGCGTCCCGCCTGCGGCGACGCCCGCTCGCCAGCAGTCCCACGGCAACGACACCGCCCAGGATGAACGTGACGAACAGGGCCACCAGCACGGTTGGAAAGCCGGTCGCCAGTCCCACCAGCGCCGCCAGCTTCACGTCGCCTCCGCCCATGCCGCCGCGCGCGAGGATATAGATAAGGAGAAAGAGCGTGAACGCGGCGGCGGCGCCCACCAGCGCCCAGAGAGGCCCGATGCCAGGCTCCAGCGCCGACAGGCCGAAGGCCACCACGGACGCGGGATACACAATCTTGTTCAGAATGAGGCCCGTTTCCAGGTCAATGACGAATACGATGATGAAAAGGACCGCGAACAGCGCCAGGCGCAGGGTCTGGAAGCTGGGACCGAAGGCGAGCGCGAGGGCGAGGAACGCGCCTCCCGTGACCGCCTCCACCAGCGGGACGCGGGCCGGAATGCGCCAGCCACATGTGCGGCACCTGCCGCCCAGGACAACGTAGGCCAGGACCGGCAACAGCTCCAGGAATGTCAGCCGACGGCTGCAGCTATCGCAGTGGGAGGGTGGAAAGGCGATGGACTTGCCCCGCGGCAACCGGTCAGTGCACACGTTGATGAAGCTGCCGACGGCGAGGCCAGCCAGCGCCATGAAGACGGGAAATACCATGTCCAACGGAGGCCTAGACCATCGAAAGGCCGCCGCTGATGCTCAGCGCCTGGCCTGTGATGTAGTCGGAATCACGAGACGCGAAGAAGACGACCGCCGCCGCCACGTCCTGGACGCGCGCCAGACGCCGCATGGGAATGGCCCGTATCAGCGACTCCGCCAGGCGCGGCGTATCCTTGGCTATTTCCGCGAAGAGGGGCGTGTCCGTGGGCCCCGGGCAGAGGGCGTTCACGGTGATGTTATAGCGGGCCATCTCCCGCGCCAGCGCACGGGTGAAGCCCAGTATCCCCGCCTTGGCCGCCGAATAGACGACCTCCCCGGAGGACCCCACCCTGCCCGCGTCCGAGGAGATGTTCACGATCTTCCCGTACTGGCGCGCGATCATCCCCGCAAGCACGGCCTTCGTCACCACCATGTGCCCCTTCAAGTTGATGGCGATAAGCTTGTCCCACAACTCCTCGGTGGTCTCCATGAAGGGCATCACCTTGTCCCAACCCGCATTGTTGACCAGGATGTCAACGGGGCCGAAATGCTGTCCGGTCTGCTTCACGGCGCGCCCGACCTCCACGGCGGACGTTATGTCCATTCGAAGGGCCAGCGCCTTCCCGCCCTCGGCGGCAATGGCCTCCGCCGTGGCGCGGGCGCCCACGTCGTTCACATCGGCCACCACCACGCTGGCCTGCTCCCTGCTCAGCGCCAGGCAGATGGCCCTGCCGATGCCGCTCCCTCCGCCCGTCACCACTGCGACTCTGTTAGCGAGCTTCACGGCGCTCTCCTGAATCCGGCTTCAGCCCCAGCAGCCGCTCGGCATTTCGGTAAAGTATCTTCGCGCGGACGTCTTCCGGAATATTCAGCTTTGCGAAGTCGTCCAGCCAGCGCCGAGGGCTGATGAACGGATAGTCGGTGCCGAACAGCGTCCTGTCCTGCAGGCGGGTAGCGATGTCATGCACCAGCGCGGGCGGGAAGTACTTGGGCGACCAGCCCGACAGGTCAATATACACGTTGGGCTTGTGGATGGCGATAGCGGTCATCTCGTCCTGCCAGGGCCAGGCCGGGTGGGCGCAGATGATGCGCAGGTCAGGGAAGTCCGCGGCCACGTCGTCAATGTAGATCGGCTGGGTGTACTTGAGCCGGACGCCCATGCCGCCGGGGCCGCCGGCGCCCAGGCCGGTGACGCCCACGTGGAACAGTACGATCAGGCCAAGCTCCTGGGCCTTTGCCCACAGGGGATAAAAACGTTGGTCGTTGGGGAAGAACGCCTGGGCCGACTGCTGGAACTTCAGGCCACGCAGGCCGAGTTCTTTGGCGGCGCGCTCTATCTCTCGCAGCGCCATCTTCCCCTTCCACGGGTCCACCCCGGCGAAGCCCGCGACGAATACGTCGGGATAGCTGCGCACCACGTGGGCCACCCAGTCGTTGGGGATGGGCGGCAGCCCGGTGTTCGTTTCCGCGTCCCAGCCCAGGAGCACCCCGCGGACGCCCTGCTCGGCGATCTCCCGCGCCATCTCGTCCTCCGTGCGGACGGGGATGCGCGTGTGGAAGTAGGCCTCCGTGGCCGCCATATACGGGCCTGAGGAGTCCACCAGGAACTGGCGCGTGGATGGATGGACGTGGATGTCCACGGGTCGAGGCATCCTAGACACCTCTCAACGCCAGGCCGATGTTGGCGGCGAAGGGGACCGCGGGCAGCTCCTCCGGCCAGGAGAGCGCTGGGGGCAACAAGGACACCTCACGGCTCACCGCTGGAGCTATGACGTCTACGAGCGCCGCGCCGTTCGCGGCCAGGTCCCCCGCCAGGTACACCGGGACGCCCGAAGAGAGGGGAGTCTCTCGATGGGTATCGTTGTAGAAGACAATGCTCCGCGTAATCTCCTCCACCATCCGCGTGCGCGCGAACTCAACGTCGGCCTCTTCGCCGAGCAGAACGTTGCGCATCAGGACGGGCACGTTGTCCACCACGATCACCACGTCTATGTTCGAGACCTCGCCATAGGCAATGATGACGTTCGTCCGGTTGGAGGCCCGCGCCAGAGCCATGGGCTTCAGGTCCACCACCCAGGGCCTCTGCCCCAGGGCCTCAAACGTCTCCATCAGAGAGTCCAGCGGGCCTTTGGGGGCCAGGAGCACGAATATCTGCTGCGGCCCCTTCCTGTTGGCGATGGGACTTTGAAACAGATACGTAGTATCCGGGGTGAAGTTCATCAGCCGCCGGGCCTCCCGGTTGACGACGGTGTCCACATCAGCGATCACGCCGCGGGGCAGCGTCAGCACGCGCGATACGACGCCTACGCCGGGGAACGTCGCCGCCAGGCGTCCGCTGAAGCGGCCCCGCTCCATCGCCTGCCTTATGATGTCCGCCATGTCCTGAGGCCGCGTGATGACGCCCGAGCGCACCAGCGAGGGATTAAACGGGACCACCGCCCAGCTCAGCACGGAGCGGCCCTTCGTGACCAGAAGGCGCACCACACGGCCCTCGATCACCAGCGATACGATAGTAGGCTGCAGAAAAAACACGTCCAGAAAGCTCCTGCCCCGCTACCCGGAGCGGATAATCTGCAAAAGCGCCACGCTCACGAGCCACGAGTCCTTTTCACGTATGACGGATATGTCGTCCGGGACAAGGGAAACGTCCTTGGTCGACTGGAGGTCACGGATGAACTTGCTGGCCTGGTCCAGAGAGCCTGACGCGCTCACCGTGAACCGCGCGACAGCATAGCGCGGCGGGGCCAGCGGAGTAGCTGTCGCGCGCGGCGGCGCCGGCGGGCGCGCCGGTGTCGGCGAGGGCGTGGGAGAAGTTGTGGCGCTCGGGACCTCGGTCCCGACGAACTCCACAGTGCGCAGCCCAACGCCCGTCCTCTGGGAGGCCGACGTCACCACGTCGTATATGCTCAGCGTGGAGCCTGTGAGGGGTATACCTTTCTCCGCTTGGGCGAGCTGCTGCTCTTTCTCCTTCAATGTTGTGCTCAGCGGCGCCAGTTCACGTGACCTCTTCAAGAGGACAAGCCGGGCGGCGGTGGAGGTCGTCTCCTCCTCCGTATCCGCAAGCTGCCCTATTCCCTGATAATAGGAATACCCGATCCCCGCAATGGCCACCAGCAGGACCACAGTCAGAATGGTCAGGACGCGTTCCAGAGGCAGCTTCATGGGCCGCCCCCCGACGTGACAGTGACAACCAGGACAAAGGCGATCCCCGGTATGGGAGTAGGTGTCGGCGTGACCGTCGCCCTGGGCACGGGCGTCGCCACGAGGACAGGTGGGGGCGCCGCCCCCGCCTGCCGATATGTCAACTCCACTGGTAGCCCCTGCCGGTCGAGTGACGCCTTAACGCGGGTGCCGTACTCCACCAGGCTGGGAAAGTCAGCGGCCAGGCCGGAGATGGTCACATTGCGCTTCTGTTGGACCAGAGAACCCAGCGTGATTTTATCGGTCCCGCTGTCTCCAATGGCTTGCAGGACACGGCCCCACGGGATGGTGGGCAGGCCCTTCTGGACTGCCGCCAGCCCCGCCGCCTTCTCCTCCACGACTTTGATGGCGTCTTGCAGCTTATCGAACTCCGACTTGCCGGCTGCAATCTCGACCTGTTGCTTCTCCAGGGCAGCCCGCCGCAGCTCAAGGAACCCCATCTCCTTCTGTTGCGCTCTGAACATGACGAACAGGTAGACCAGGCCCACCAGCAGAATACAGCAGAGGATAAGGTATTGACGAGAGGACTTGGACAGCGACTCCCGCCGGTACGCAGGCGGGATGAAGTTGATATCCACGCTCTGCGCTCTGCTCCGGGAGGTTATATCCGAGAATGGGTTCACTCTGCCTCACTTGGGCGGGTGGACCGCCGCTGGTTCTACCGGACCGTCTGAATCGCGCTGTAGATGGGGCTAATCACCGATATGGCGATGAACGCCACTATCCCTCCCACCACAAGGATAAGGGCGGGCTCAATAAAGCCGATGGCGGAGGCCATCGCCTGGTCCGCCTCAGACTCGTAGAACGCCGCAAGCGTCTCCAGGTTGGTCCCAAGCCTGCCCGTCTGCTCTCCCACCGCAATAAGCTGAGAGGCCATCTTGGGAAACGCTTTCTGCGCCGCGAAGGCCTGAGAAATAGATTGCCCCGCACGAATGTTATCACAGACCGCGACAAGAGCGTCTCGCAGCACTTGGTTAAGAGGCGTACCCACGGCCAGGTTCAGGACGTCCATGACAGGAATGCCCGCCTGCATCAAGAGGGCCATGGTCCGGGTCAGCCGAGCCATGTTGCTGTTGACCACCAGGGTACGGACGATGGGCGCGCTCAGGAAAAAACGGTCCTTGTTGTGCACCCCCTGGGGAGTGCGCAGGTACATGTAGGCAGCGAGACCAATCACCAACGCGCCGCCAAGCAGATACGCGAAATACGCGGAGATGAACGCCGCAACATTCAATAGGATACGGCTGATCAAAGGCAGCTCGCTGCCTACCTCCTTGAAGAGGCCGGCCAGAGACGGGAGAACAAAGTTAATGAGGATGAAGACAGCGACAAGCGCAACCACGAGCACGGTCAACGGATACGCCAGAGACTTCTGGATCTTCTTCGCCAGGGCCGACTCCTTCTCCATATAGTTGGCGATGTGCCGCAGCATCACGGGGAGGTTGCCGGTCTCCTCGGCAATGGCCGCCAGTTTCAAGAATACCGGCGGGAAGATGTCGGGATGGCGAGCGCAAGAGGCGGAGAAGAGCGACCCTGACTGCAGGTCACCGATGATGGCAATGACGACTTTCCTGACGGAGGCCTTGGTGACCTGGTCCTGAAGCAGCTCCAGAGCAGGAAGGATGGAAACGCCGGCGTCCAGGAGCGACGCGAGCTGCCTGCTGAGGTTGATGACGTCTTCCCGCTTGACGCCGAAGAGGGTCGGGACCGCTTCGTCCAGCGTCATGGGCGGACGATGCACCTTGAGGCGCACAACGGTGAGATTGGACTCCCAGAGGCGCTCTTCGGCTATGGCCTCAGACTCCGCCTCAATGGTGCCCCGTACAGATTCTCCCGCCGGAGAGACTGCTTCATACTTGTACTGCATATCCAGTCACGAGAGGCCGCGCGTATCCAGCCGGTTGCCCTCCGCTTCAGACGAATACGAGAAGAACATGCGACAGAACGCGGAAGCCCGCACGCGGATGTGGCCCACGCCTACGTAATAGCGAAGACGTTGCGGAGCACTTCACTGGGAGTAGTGATGCCGTCGCGTGCCTTCAGCATCCCATCCCGCCGCATGGTGATCATGCCCTCGCGCAGGGCCTGGGCGCGAATCTCACTGGCCGAAGCGCCCTTGGCCACGAGCTGACGTATCTGCTCCGTGATGGGGAGCATCTCAAAGACGCCGACGCGGCCCATATAGCCCGTCTGGCCGCAAAAGTTGCAGCCGCGTCCGTACGTGAAGTCGGTCCGGACCTCGCTCATCTCGTGCTGGTAGGCCATCGCCTCGTCGGGGCTGGCGGCGCGGATCGCCTTGCAGTACGGACAGACCTTCCGCACAAGGCGCTGGGATACGGTGGCGACCACCGCCGAGGTCACCAGGAACGGTTCAACCCCCAGGTCCATGATGCGGACGAGGGCGCCGACAGCATCGTTGGCGTGAATGGACGTGAGGACCAGGTGACCAGTCAGGGCCGCCTGGACGGCGACATTCGCCGTCTCGGAGTCGCGAATCTCTCCCACCAGGATGATGTCCGGGTCAAGACGCAGGGTAGCCCGCAGGCCCTTGGCGAAAGTGATATCCGCCTGGGTGTTCACCTGGACCTGGTTGATCTTCTTGAACCGGTACTCAATGGGGTCCTCAATGGTCATGATGTTGGACTCGTTGGGGTCAAGCTCGTTTACGCACGCGTACAGGGTGGTCGTCTTGCCCGCGCCCGTGGGCCCGCTGATCATCACCATTCCGTAGGCCGAGCGCAGGACCCGCTTCATCACGTCCAACTGCTGGTCCCTCACTCCCGTCTGGGCAAGGTGCAGCAGGTTCATGGACTTGTCAAGGATGCGGAGGACCATCATCTCACCGTGGAGGGTCTCAATGGTGGCCACGCGCAGGTCAATGTCCCGGCCTGCGACCTTCATGGTGATCTGGCCGTCCTGGGGACGCCGCCGCTCGGCGATGTTCATGCCGGCGAGCACCTTCAGGCGCGATATCAGGGCGGAGTGCACGCCCATGGGCAAAGTCACCATGTCATGCAGGATGCCGTCCACCCGGTAGCGGATACGCAGGCCGTCTTCCTGAGGCTCAATGTGAATATCCGACGCCCGGTCTTTCACGGCCTGGGCGACGATGGTGTCCACCGCCTTGACCACCGGCGCATGGCTGACCGCCTCCGCCATCAGGACAGGCTCTCCACCCCGGCCACCCGCGCCCGGCGGAGGTGTGACGCCCGCCGCAGCCGGCCCGGCGCCGGGCTGCTGGGTCATGACCTGGGAAATCTCCTCTTTAAGCTTGGCGGTCATCCGGTAGTTGACGCTGATGGCCTCCCGGATGCCTCCGTGCAGAGGAATCACCGGCTTAATCCGCATCCGGCTGATGGACGTGAGCATGTCCATCAGCTCCAGGTTGTGCGGCTCCTCCACGGCGACGGTGAGGGTGTCGCCGTCAATAGCGAGGGGGATGGCGTTGTAGCGCCGCGCTACGTCCTCGGGTATCTTTTCCAGCGCTTCCGGCTGGATCTTGAACTGCTTGAGGTCAACTATGGGCACGCTCATCTGGAAACTCAGGACAGTCGCCAGAGTCTCCGGGGTGATCAGGCCCTTGTCAACAAGGACCTGTCCAACCTTCTTGTTGGCGGCGCGAGCCTCTTGAAGAGCGACTTGCAACTCGTTCGCCTTGACGAACGCCCCTTCAACGAGGATCTCGCCTATCGGTCTTCGCGTTCCGCGTTGGACCAAGCCTACCACCACGCACCTCTAGACTAGCCCTGTCCCGCCGATGAGCCCAGGCCGCACCAGCAGAACCATAAGAATATGCAGGGCCGCAATCCCAATGGGTGCTCCCGCTAGACTTTGTATCATATTCTGTACCCCTACGTCAAATACCAGCGTGCTACCCCCCCCATTGACGCTAAGTGCCTTTCCTGACCTCGCCCTTGACCTCCAGGCTCTCGCCGGGGGCCAGAGCGACGCGGCGCACGCTGATGCCAAACTTCAGCAGCCAGTACCAGAGCGTGCCCTTGCTGATCTGCAGATCCTCCGCCATGCCCGGAAGACCCTTCTCGTTGTACATCTCCGGCAGCAGCTTTTCCAGCGGGCGCTTGTACTTCTCTTCGACCTGGCGCATGAGTTTCGTCTTGCGCATCATGCATCACCTCCTGACACTTGAATTGTACCTAGCCTACCACGATTCCCATACTTTGTCAAGACCCTGTCAAAATCATTCTTATTTCTGTTATTGAACTAATTCTAAGTATTTCTAAATTTTGTTCAACTCTCTGCGCCATACTGTGTCATGATATACAGCCACTACTGCAACTTGACGTTGTTATAGATTCGCGATTGACGACGAGTAGCTGGCTTGCTACACTTGTGCCTCACATCACAGGAGGTGTCAGGAGGTATATGGAGGCAATCGAGCAGCAGCTCCTGGAGTTCGTCCGGCAGGTCTACGGGACCCTGGGGTGGCCCGGAGTGGTGGCGCTGATGGCTATCGAGAGCGCCTGCGTTCCCCTGCCCAGCGAGATCATCATGCCCCTGGCCGGCTGGATGCTCATCCGGGACCGGGGGCAGGACCTCTCGCTCCTCCTGCTGGCGGGGTTCACCGGCGCCCTAGGTAACCTTTTGGGATCCCTGGCGGCCTACGCCGTCGGCGCGTCCGGTGGCCGCTCCGTCCTGGAGCGCTACGGGAAGTACATCCTCATCACCCGCCACGACCTGGACCTCGCCGACCGCTGGTTCGCTCGGTACGGCGACGCGGCGATCTTCTTCTCCCGCCTGCTCCCCGTGGTGCGGACGTTCATCAGCTTCCCCGCCGGCGTCTCCCGCATGAACATATGGAAGTTCAGCGCGTACACCTTCCTGGGGGCGTTTCCCTGGTCCCTGGGGCTGGCTTACGGAGGGTACGTCCTGGGCGAGCATTGGGAGAGGCTTCGGGGTGTGATGCGCCCGTTCGACATCCCCATCATCCTCGCCATCCTCGCACTGGTGGGCTGGTACGTGGTGCGCCACGTCCGGCGGGCCAACGCGGAGAAGAAGGCCGAGCGGCAGGCCGCGCCTTGACCCAAAAAGGGGGGCTGTGCTATTCTGGCCCCGTGTCCCCGTAGCTCAACCGGATAGAGCACCTGCCTTCTAAGCAGGGGGTTGTGGGTTCGAATCCCACCGGGGATACCAGCACCGTGTGCCGGTGCACGGCAGCGACACACTTTCCTCTCATTATGTCCCGCGCGGTGACCACGCCCCGCAGTCGCCACGCCCGCGGGAGAAGCCCTGCACTCGGTTGCGAAAAAGCGCGGTAGGAAAAACCGCTCAGGGTAAGCGGGCCTGGGGCGAACCTGGTGTACGCGAACTTAAGCAACCGAGTACTAGGCCTCCGGGAAGGCCTGGAGCAGGCGCTCCGCACAGGATGACCGGCAGAAGCAGAGCACCGTCGCCTCGTCGGCGTCCAGCGCCAGCGCCGACACGCCGAGCGGCTCCAGGACCCGGTTGGCGATGGCGCAGAACGCGCCCATCCACTGGTCCCGGTTGACGCGCAGCCAGTCGCATATCTCCCGTCGGCCGCCGCCGTTGATCTCCACGTACTGGGGCGCGGCCTCTCCGTGCGGCTCCCCCGCCGTCACTTCCACGTCCAGACCGAAGCGCTGGCGGAGGGCCTGCGTGGCCCAGCGGCAGAAGTCGTCCGCCCGGCCAACCTCCCAGTGCCAGAGGAGAGCGGCGGTCGGCGGGGACTCCGGAGCGCCGGTCAGGACAAGAGGGCTGCGATAGGCCAGAAGCACCCCACTATGCGGGGTGGCCCGCAGGCGGTGCGCCTCTGCCAGACGTAGCTCGGCGTCGGTCATGACCCCGGCCTCCACGACGAGCCGCCGGAGTTCGTCCACCCCTTCCGTCACGGCGCGCTTTGCCGGATCGCTTGGGGGTTGACGCAGGAAGGCATCGGCTCGCCCCGGAGTCCGGCGAGCAGGTTCTGGACGGCCAGGACCGCCATCCGAGTGCGCGTCGCGACGCTGGCGCTGGCGATGTGCGGCGTGATGATGACGTTGTCCAGGGCCAGCAGCGGATCGTCGAGGGGGATAGGCTCCACCTCCGCCACGTCCGTGGCCGCCGCGGCGATGGCGCGGTCGCGCAGCGCCTCGTGGAGAGCGCGCTGGTCCACCACGCTCCCCCGCGCCGTATTTACCAGCACCGCCGTCCGCTTCATGGACGCCAGCTCCCGCCGCCCGATCAGGTGATGCGTCTCCGGCGTCAGGGGCACGTGCAGCGTCACGAAGTCCGCCTGCCGGAGCAGCGACAGCAGGTCAGGCGCCCACTCGACTCCCTCCCGCTGCTCCAGGTCCGGCCTCCGCGTCCGGCCGTGGTACAGGACGCGCATCTGGAAGCCCTTCGCGCGGCGGGCCATCGCCAGCCCAATGCGCCCCAGGCCCACGACGCCCAGTGTGGCCCCATACACGTCGTGCCCGAGCAGCACGGACGGCCCCCAGTACCCCCACTTTCCGGCGCGGGTGTAGGCGTCCCCCTCCACAACGCGCCGCGCCGCCGCCATCAGCAGCGCCCACGCGAAGTCCGCCGTGGTCTCCGTCAGGACGTCCGGCGTGTAGCCCACGGGAATCCCCCGCTCGGTGGCGGCGGCGACATCAATGTGGTTGTAACCGACCGCCATGGTGCTGACGACCCGGAGCCTGGACGCCGCGTCCAGCACCCCCCTGTCAATCTGGTCCGTCAGCAGGCACAGCAGCCCGTCCACGTCCGCGACCTCGCGCAGCAGCGCGTCACGCGGGGGCGGCGCGTCGCCCTCCCACACACGGAGGTCGGCGACCTGGCGCAGCATCGCCAGCGCCTCCTCCGCTATGCGTCGCGTGACATAGACTCTAGGCGCGGCCACGGCTGTCCCCCTTGCCCGCCTGGCGCGCGCGGAAGAGCCTTCGCTCCTTCCGGACCACATCCGGCGGCAAGACCCTGGCCCCGCCTAGAAGCGATGCCATTACGTAAACTTGCGCGGCCCTCTCCACCATTGCACACACGCCCAGCGCGTCGGCGGGCGTACTGCCCACCCCCACGAGTCCGTGGTTCCGCAGAAAGGCGGCCTTGCGGTCGCCCAGCGCGCGGACGGCCCACTCCGCCATCTCCCATGTGCCAGACATCCCGTACTCGGCCACCTCGACCGCGCCGCCGACAAAGACGACCAGCTCGTCGAGCACGGGCGGCAGGGCACGCCCCGCCACAGCCAGCACGCTGGCGTACGTCGAGTGGGTGTGCATCACGGCGCCCACGTCCGGTCGGGCGTGGTACACGGCCAAATGCAGGGGCAGCTCCGAAGAAGCGGCGAGGCCCCCGTCCACGACCGTGCCCGCGGAGTCCACGACCACGATGTCCTCCGGACGCAACGTGTCGTAGGGCCGCTGCGAGGGCGTCACGGCGATCAGCGCCCGCCCGCGCGTGACCGGGAGGCGCATGCTCACATTGCCCGCCATACCCGTCACCAAGCCCCGCTCGCCCATCTTCTGGGCGGCGGCCAGCACCACCCGCCGCTCGGCCAGCCAGCGCGGGGTTGTCCCGGAGGTTCGCATCACGAGAACACCTCTATTAAGGAATCCACGCGCTCCGCGAAGGCGCGCCAGCGCCGGTAAATGTCCTCGTACTCCGCCGAGGCCCTGGGGTCGGGGTGCAGCACGGTGGCCAGGGGCCTCTGTGCGCGCCCGGCCTCCTCCAGACTCGCGTATGCACCGACGGCCGTGGCGGCGCAGAGGGCCGCGCCCACGGCGCTTACGTCGGCGTGCGGCGCGACATGGACAGGACGCGCCAGCACGTCGGAGAGCAACTGGGGGAAGAGTATGCTGCGCGTCAGCCCGCCGCCCACACTGACCTCAGCCGCCCGCTCGCCGGTGGTCTCCTCCACGCGCTCGACGGCCCATGCGATGGCGAACGCCACCCCTTCCAGCGTTGCCCTGGCCAGTTGGCCGCGGCCCCATCCGCCCGCCGCCAGCGGCACGGGAAGCGTCAGCCCGCCCGGCCGGACGCCTACGGGCACAGGCTCCAGCGGCCTCGCCCCCAGACAGGCGAAGACGCTGTCCGCGCCCGGCAGGACTGACGCCGCCGCCACGTCCAGACGCCGGTAGGCCGACTCGCTGGCGCGTCCGGCCAGACACTCCGCCAGCCATCGGTAGGCGTAGCCAGCCTCGCCGACGTTGCACTCGCACACCCACCGCCCCGGCGCCACATGCAGGCCCGCCCACGTCCGTCGCCGCGGGTCGAACAGCGGCGCCGACGCCACGCGCTGGACAACGCCGGTCCACCCCACGACCACTCCCGTCTGGCCCACATCCGTCACGCCCATGCCCAGCAGCCCACACTGCGCGTCCGGTCCCCCGGCCACCACCGGCGTACCGCCGGGTACTCCGAGCGCCGCCGCAGCCTCCGCCGTGAGGCCGCCCACAACGCTTCCCGCCGCGCAGAGAGGCGGGACAGCGCCATGCGGCAAGCCCATTGCCTCGAGCAGGTCGTCGCACGGCTCGTTACTTGTTATGTCCAATAAACCACAGTCGCCCGCCGAGGCGCGCTCCGCGACGGCACGACCTGTCAGCCGGAAGAGCAACCAGTCGGGAACGGACATGACAGAGCGGACGGCGGCCAGCCGCCGGGGGTGGTGCTGCCGCATCCAGGCCAGCTTGAGAGGCGCGAGCAGGTAGGCCGGCAAGTGGCCCGTCGTCTGGTAGATGCGCGAGCGGAGGGACTCATGCATGAGGAGATCGTGGCGGATGGCCCGCGCGTCCAAGTTCGGACCGGCGTACACGTCGCGCCCGCCCACGTCCAGGGCCACCATCCCCTGCCGCTGTCCCGTCACCCCGATGGCCGCGACCTGGTCCGCCGAGACCCCCGCGGCGCGGAGGGCATTCCGCGCGGCGCGGCCCACTCCGCGCCACGACCTGCTGAGGGAGAGCGCCCGTGCGCCCGCGCCCATGCGTCGCGGAGCGAGGTAGCGCCAGGGCTCCATGACGGCGGCGCGCACCGAGCCGTCTAGCGCGCAGACGACCGCGTGGACGCCGGACGTGCCTGCGTCAAGCGCAAGGACGTATTTTCCTGTCGTCATTTCCCTCCCGGACTCCGGCGTTAATCGGGACGCCATTGGGTGGCCTCCGCACCCACACATAGGCGCTCGGCATAGTACCGACCAGTCGGTTTCTTATTCCTTATCTGGGGTTCTCAGGGGAACAGCTCACGACACATCGGGCGCGTCAACCGCAGGCTCCATCACGCCTGCCCGTTAGTTATGTCGCCTCAGGCGCAAGAATGGATGCTGGCTGGTCAGTCTCTTCACAGCGCCTGCGCGCTGCCCTCCTTCGCAGGCTGTTCGCGCTTGAGCAGCGCGCGGTAGCGGCCCAGCGCCATGACGGGAAAGCAGACGTCGTAAAGGTGATAGTTGACATAGAGGTCGCCGGGAAAGCCGACGCCGGTATACGAGGGGTGGTCCCACCCCCCGTCCGGGCGCTGCGCGCCCACGAGGACGCGCACACCCCGTGCCACCGCCTCGCCGGCCCCTTCGTCGGCTGCCAGCAGGGCCAGAAGCGCCCACGCCGTCTGCGAGGGCGTGCTCGGCCCCTGCCCCCCCAGTTGCGCCACCTTGTAAGAGGCGCACGTCTCCCCCCATCCGCCATCGCTCCCCTGGTGGGATAGAATCCACTGGACGGCGCGGCGGACCTCCCCGTGGGCCATGTTCAACTGGATGGCCTGATAGGCGGGCAGCACGCATCCCGTGCCGTAGATATAGTTCGCCCCCCAGCGTCCCCGCCAGCTCCCGTCCTTCTGCTGCGACTCGCGGAGATACTCCAGCGCCCGCCGGACGGCGGGAGAGCGCCGCGTGTGCCGCATCCGCCCCAGCAGCTCCAGCACATGCCCCGTGACGTCCTCCGTCGGCGGGTCAATGACAACGCCGGAGTCGCTGAAAGGCAGGTGCGTTACGTAAAGTCTTGTGTTGTCCACGTCGAATGTGCCCCAGCCGCCGTTGCGACTCTGCATGCCGAGGAGCCAGCGCAGGCCGCGGTCCACCGCCTCCTGCCGCAACTCGTCCTCCGGCAGGCGCACCTGATGCAGCGCGGCCAAGACGAGCGTGGTGGTGTCGGCGTCCGTGTAGTGGTGGCTGCTCGGCCCACGCGCCCAGCCGCCGGGCGTTCCCCCTCCGTTCCTGAGCTGCCAGTCGCCCCCAACTTGGGCCTGCTGCTCGAAGAGCCAGCGCGCCGCTTTCTGAAGGGCCGGATGGTCGAGCGGCAGGCCCGCGTCACGCAGCGCCAGCATGACCTGGGCCGTGTCCCTCACCGGCGAGGCCCACGGCTGCAGTCGCCACATGTTTGCGCCAGCGATGGACGCCGACTCGAAGCTCTCCATGCCCCGCCGCATCACGGGATGCTCCATGTTGTAGCCCAGCACCCGCAGCGCGATAAGCGCGTAGGCCGTCTGACTGGGGATGCCGGCCCAGGCGCCGTCCGCTTCCTGGTGGACCTGGAGCCAGTCCTCCGCCGCCTTCAGGGCAACGCCGCGCAGGGGCTTCCAGGGTGAGCGTTCCAGAACACGAAGAACGTCGTCGCCAAAGCGGAAAAACCACTTCCAGGCCAGCACCCGGTCGGCGGTCCAGGGCACGCGGAACTCGCGCTTGCCCGGCGGCTCCACGTACAGCTCATCAATGCGCGCGCTGTCAGGCACCGGGCAGATGGGCTGCCGAGCGCCGATAACGAGCAGCGGGACCAGCGCCGCCCGCGTCCAGCTCGCGAAGTCGTAGATGTTCAGCGGCGCCCAGGAAGGCAGCAGGATAGTCTCCGCGGGCAAGACGGGAACTCCCCGCCAGTCATACTGCCCGAACAGGGAGAGCCACACCTTGGTGAAGACGCGCGTCTTGCTGACCCCGCCCAGGCTGAGGACCACGTGGCGGGCGCGCTGCATGGCCGGGTGGTCCGCTGGCGCCCCAGCCAGCTTCAGGGCAAAGTATGCCTCCACCGTGGCGTTGAGGTCGGGCGGGCCGCCGGAGTAGAGCGCCCATCCGCCCCCGGGCAGCTCTCGACCCATGATGGAGGTGGCTATCTTCCGCCAACGGTCTTCGCGAGCGACGCCCAGGAAATGGGTGAGGAAAAGGTACTCGGCCTCCACCGCCACGTTCGCCTCAATCTCGCCGCGCCACCAGCCCTGAGCGTCCTGGGCGTTGAGGAGATAGCTGACGGCCCGGTGGAGCGTCCGCTCCACGGCGTCCATGTCTGACTTCACATCCGAAGCTCGCTGCCGCGCCATGCCATCACCTGCCGCACCGGTCACCGGTCCCGCTGGACGACGAACCGGGCGACCTCTTTCAGTTCCCCCGTGGCCCTGTCGCCGACCGCCACCGCGTCCAGCTCCGCCACCGCCTCTCGATAGTACTGGTCCGCCGTCCGCAGCGCAAAGCGCCTGGCTTGGACGGACTCCAGCACGTCCACCACGCGGGAGACGTCGTCCTCCGTCAGAGTCCGCTTGCCATAGACACGCGTCAGGGTCTCCCGCGCCGCCGCCGAAGCGTGCTCTAGGGCATAAATGACCGGGAGCGTCTTCTTCCTGCGGCGGATATCGGAGAGGGCGTCCTTGCCGAGCACCGCGGGGTCGCCCCAGATGCCGAGCACGTCGTCCACCACTTGAAAGGCAAGGCCCAGCGCGTGGGCGTACCGCCGCAGCCGCGCCACCACCGCCTCGTCCGCCGTCCCCAGGACCGCCCCTATATCGACCGCAGCCTCGATGAGGGCGCCCGTCTTCCGCTCGATCATCGCCAGGTAGTCCGGGACGGTGACGTCCATGCGCTGCTCGTAGCTCATGTCCAAGTGCTGTCCCTCTATGACACGCAGACACGCCGCATGCAAAACGTTCGCCGCCAGCACCGTGCGGGCGTGGTCCACCCCCCGCGAGGAAAGCCGGAGGACAGCCAGGCACGCCAGGGTGAGCATGCCGTCGCCCGCGTTGATGCCCTCGCCCACTCCCCAGAGCGACCACACGGTGGGCCGGTGGCGACGCTCCCTGTCCCCGTCCTGGATATCGTCGTGAATCAGGGAGAAGTTGTGGACAAGCTCGACCGCCGCGGCGGCGGGCAGAGCGGAGCGCCAGTCGCCACCAGCGGCTTCGCAGGCCAGCAAACAGAGGGTGGGGCGCAGGCGTTTGCCGCCGGACAGAGCCTCCGGGTGGCCCTGGGGGTCCGTCCACCCCAGGTGATACCGGAGCATGTCGTAGAGGAGCAGGGTGCGGCCCTCAAGAGCCGTCCGGAGTTCCCCTTCGACAGCGGAACGATACCGCTCGAATACGGGAGGCAGCTCCATGGCGGCCCTCCCTCTGGGAATTACCGGTACGAACGCTTGCTGACGACAGCCTGCTGGACTGCTTCGCGCGACCGCTTGAGATGCTCGACCACGTCCCAGACGCTGACGATGGGGAACCCGTAGGTGTGCGCGAAGGCTTCCAGGACGCGTCCCCGGGCTACGTGGCCGTCCTCGTCCAGGATCTCGCAGAGGAGTCCCGCCGGATAGAGGCCGGCGGCGCCGCACAGGTCAACGATGGCCTCCGTGTGGCCTCGGCGCTCCAGCAGGCCGCTTCTCCGCGCGCGAAGGGGCACGATATGACCGGGGCGAGCGAAATCCTGGGGCTTGGACTGGGGGTCCAGCAGGGCACGGATGGTGCGGGCGCGGTCGTGGACGGAGGACCCGCTTGCGCTTGAGTCGCACTTGTAGTCCAACGTCTCGCAAAACGGCGTGTCGGAGTCCTGAAACGTGCGCGGCATCAGCGGTATTTGCAACTCATCCAGTCGCGAAGCGGAGAGAGATATGCACAGAAACCCGGCGGCGGCCTTAATTAAGAAGAGAAGCTCCCGCGCGGTCACCTTCTCCGCGCTGATAGCCAGGTCACCTTCGTTCTCCCTGTCCGGATCGTCGAGAATAACGACAAAGCGCCCCGCCTGGAGCTCTTTGATAGCGTCCTCTACCCGAGCAGTCAACGCGAACCTCCCGCTGTGCTGGCAGTATCTGGGTAACCGTCACGCGCTCCTGACGTCGCGGAGAACGCGGCTTCATGGCGATGCGCCGCCATGTCCTGACTCTCCACCCGCCGCGCCATCTCCTCAAGGTGGCCTACCACCCTGTCAATGATGTCGTCCGGCGTCGATGAGCCTGCGGTCACGCCGACGCGCTCCCGCCCCTGGAGCCAAGAGATCTGTATCTCCTCCGGCTGCTCGATGTGGTGGGTTTCCACCCCTACTTCCTGGCATATCTCGGCCAGGTGCCGCGTGTTGGCGCTATGCCGTCCGCCCACCACGATCATCAGGTCCACGCGCCGGGCCAGGTCAATGGCGGACTGCTTCTGGCGCCGGGTCGGGAGGCAGATGGTGTTGATGACCCGGATTTCCTGCACGTCATCGTTGTATTGAGAGATGAAGCTATTGACGAACTGGG
>JAUSIH010000016.1 GCA_030648205.1 Dehalococcoidia bacterium
GCTACCCGAACAAGGCGCGTTTCTTCCGCCTCTGGACGGAGCGCGTGGCCCCGCTGCTCGAACAGGAAGGCGCGCGCTCCTGACGGCGAAGCGGGAATCTAGGCTCTGCTGACATTGTCCTGCTCACCACGAGCGGGTAAATAAAGATTGTCAACAGAGCCTAGCTGCTCGCTCGCCTTCTCCCTGTGCGGAAGCTACTGCGCGGGCCGATGGGCCGTCTCCTCGGCGAACGTCGCCCTTCGGCTCAGAAGAAGCCACGCGGCCACCCCCACCAGCAGGAACAGAGCCGCGTCAGCCATGAAGACGGACCCAAAACCAAGTGTCGCCCCCAGAATTCCTCCCAACAGCGGCCCCAACCCGAACGCCAGCGCGTTCACGCTCTGCACAACGCCGAAGACCGCTCCCTGATGCTCCCTCGAGACCGACACGCTCATCAAGGCGTTTGTGGTCGTGAGCAGCACCCCCTGCGAGATGCCGGTCAGGCCGAAGAGCACCACCGCCAGGGCTGGCGAGTGGACCCAGAACTGGGGGAAGTAGAAGACGGCCGCCGCGAAGCAGGACACAATGATGGCCAGGCGCATCGTCTCCCACCGGCCAATCCGGGCGACCGTTAGCGCCGCCACGGCGCTCATCAGCCCGACAAGACCGAACCCCACGCCCGCTATCGAGGCGGCCCCTTCCGCGACCATGTCCTGCATGAACACGGAGAAAATGGGTGTAATCATAGCGGGGCCAAAGCGCATGAGGAGCAGCAGCCCAAGCAGCGGAAGGATATTCTGGACGCGGAGCACCGTGCGGACGTTCTCAATAGGCCCCGGCCGGCGGCTCCCCTCTGGCGGCGGGACAAACCGCTCACGGACGAAGAAAACGACGACTAATGCGCCTCCCGTGATGAGGACAGCCGTGAGCAGAAAGGGTATCCGGTGTCCCGTCGCGTCCGCCAGCACGCCGCCCACCAGCGGCCCGCCGGTTATGCCCAGGAAAAACGCCATCTGGATGAGGCCCAGGGCGAAGGCTACCCGCCGCTTGGGGGCCTGGGATGCCGCCAGCGCGGACGAAGCGGCGATGGTGCCGGTAAAAATGCCCTGCAGGCCGCGTAAGAGGACAAGAAAGCCGACGCTGGGAACAAGACCCATGAGTCCAACGGTGATGGCTCCGCCGAGCATGGACCGTATGACCATGGGGCGCCGTCCGTAGCGATCGGCCAGCGTGCCCCAGATGGGGCCGGTGATGAAGGAGCCGATGCCGCCCGCGAACGTAGTGACTCCCGCCCAGAAGGCGCTGAGCCCCGGGTTGGAGACGCCAAGCTCTTGGATATAAAGGGGGAAAAAGGGCTGGACAAAACTGAACCCCAGCGCGGAGAGGAACTGGGCCGCCGCCAAGATATACAGGTTCCTCTGCCAGCCGGGGACTCCATCCAATTCGCTCATGGGGCCGATTATACTCCCACGGCGCCGTCACGCCGACAAACGTGTCCAAAACACAGGCCCCGCACGGCGACGCCAGCATGCGGCGGCGCTAGCTCCCGCCAAGCGAACCCGGCGTGGACTTCGGCGCCGCCGCTTCTCCAGGAATGGCAGCCGCCGCACGCGGAGGGCCTCGCATCATCCACACGCCCGCGCCCAGCGCGGCAAACAGCGCCGCGTCCGCCAGAAAGACAGAGCGCAGCCCCAGAGTCGCGCCCAGCGTGCCGCCCAGCAGAGGGCCCAGCCCGAACGCCAGCGCCGTCACACTCTGGAGCACCCCGAACACCGCGCCCTGGTGCTCCTGTGCGACGGTGGTGCTGATCAGCGCGGCGGTGCTCGTCATCAGCACCCCAATTGGAATTCCGGTGAGCGCCACCAGCGCCGTCGAGAGCGCCGGCGAATGGACCCAGAGCTGGGGCACATAGCACACAGCAGCCGCGAAGCACGACAGGATGGTCACAAGCCGCAAATCTTCCTTTCGCGTCAGCCGCCCCGTGAACACGGAGGCGCCGGCGCTGACGAACCCCAGCAAGGAGAAGGCCGTCCCCGCCACCGAAGCGGCGCCGTCCGTGACCAGGGTCTGCATGAATGCGGCCAGGGTAGGCTGGAGCATCTGGGGGCCAAACCGGACCAAGAGCAGAATGACCAGCATGGGCACAATGGCCGACATGCCGAGGACCATGCGAACATCTTGTATGGGGCCAGACCTGCTCTTCTGATCTTTGGGTGGTTCAAAACGCTCCCGCACGAAGACGAGGACAAGGAGCGCCCCCAGGAGCAGGAGGCCCCCGGTCACGAAGAAGGGGATGCGGTAACCGACGGCGTCCGCCAGGATGCCGCCCAGCAGCGGGCCCGTGGAAATTCCCAGGAAAAAGGCCATCTGGAGCGTGCCCACAACGAAGGACACCCGCTCCCGGGGGGCCTGGGCCGCGGCCAGCGCCAGGGAGGCGGTGATCACCCCCGTGAAGAAACCCGATAGCCCGCGCATGAGGACGATAAAGCCCACGTTGGGGGCAAGGCCTGTCAGGGCGAGGATGACCGCGCCCGTGAAGCCGGCCCGCAGCACCATCGGCCTGCGCCCGTACCGGTCCGCGAGGGTGCCCCAGATAGGGCCGGACAAGAAGCCGCCCATCCCGCTGGCAAACTGGGCCACGCCGGCCCAGAAAGCGGCCAGGCTTGCGTCCGGCACGCCCAACTGCTGGATGTACAACGGGAAGAAGGGACTGACGAAGCTGAACCCCAGGCTGGAGAGGAATTGCGCCACGACCAGCACGTAGAGGTTGCGCCGCCAGTCAATAGTCGCGGATGACGGTCTCACAAACAGCAAGTATACACCGCTCAGAGCGTATCGGACTGAAGAAGGCCCACTTGCGCAAAGGGTCGAAGCGCGGCAGGACTAGGATACGCCCGCGCGCCCCTGCCGGAACCGCGAGGCGAGCAGGCGCGCCGCCGTGACCACGTCGGGAGCGGCGCACACCGCCCGAATGACGGACGCCATGTCCGCGCCCGCACGCGCCACCTCGGCGATGTTGCCCGCGTTGACGCCGCCGATGGCGCAGACGGGCAGGCCCACCGCCTGCTTCACGGCCCGGAGCATGTCCAAGGTCGCGGGGCACGTGTCCCCCTTGGTTTGCGTAGGGTACAGGCACCCCACGGAGACGTAGTCCGCGCCGTCCGCCTTCGCCCGCATCGCTTCCGCCACGTTGTTGGTGGATGCGCCGATAAGAATGCCCCGCGGCAGGATGCGCCGCGCCTCCGCGACGGGGATGTCCTTCTGCCCCAGGTGCACGCCGTCCGCGCCCGCGAGCAGGGCCACGTCCACATGGTCGTTTACGAAGAACAGCGCATGGCCTTCCGTGGCGACGCGCTGGAGCGCGCGGCTCAGCTCAAGCTGGCGGCCCTTGTCGTTCTTCTTGTCGCGCAGTTGCAGCACCGCCGCGCCGCCCGCCACCACCTCTCGCGCCACCTCGACGATGTCGCGCTCGCCCACGATGTCCGGGTCCAGCACGACGTACAGTCCGGCCAGCCGGGCGCGCTTCGCTTCCCCTGTCATGACTTTGACCCTCCCTTGCCGACCGCCAGAAAGCGGCACGGCGCGAACGGCTCCAGCGGCACCGACGAGCGTCCATGCGCTATGAGTTCAGCCAGGGCCTGGCCGGTGGCGGCGCTCAGCAGGATGCCCTTGCGCCCATAGCCCGCCGCCATGTACACGTTGCGCCATCCCGACACGATGCCCAGGAGAGGCAGGCCATCGGCGGAGATGGGCCGCAGTCCGGCGCGGTACTCCACCACCTGCGCGCCTTCCAGCACGGGCGCCAGCCTGCGGATGGTCGCAGCGATGGACGCCTTGCCATCCTCCGTCACACGACATTCGAAGCCGACCCGCTCCTCCGTCGTCCCAGCCAGCACGGAGCCGTCCACCTTGGCCATGACGTAGTTCCCTCTGTGGAACAGCACGTGCCGAGGGGTTATCTCCGGGCCCGCCGCCAGCTTCACAAGCTGCCCGCGCAGCGGCTCGACGGGCACGGGAAGCCCCAGCCATTCGCCACAGTGAGACGCCCACGGCCCCATCGCGAACAGGTACGTACCACCCTCCACGACCTCACCCGTGGCGAGGACCACGCCCGTCATCCTGTCGCCGTCGCGGCGCACACCGACGACGACGCCGTTCCGGATGGTGACGCCCCGGCGGCTGGCGGCCTCCGCGAGCGCCACCACCAGGCGATAGGCGTCTATCTGGGACTCGCGGGCTGAGAGAATCGCTCCCCGCACACCGGGACCCAGCAGCGGCTCCACCCGCGGCAGGTCATCGTCGCGCACCCAGGACACGTCCAGGCACGCCTTCGACGTGCGGGCCGGCTCCAGGCGCTGCTGCCACGCCAGCTTGTCCAGAAGCTCGCGTTCCTCTTCTTCCGTGAAGGCCAGCCGCAGGACGGGCCGCTCCGCGTACAGAACGTCCACGCCCGTCTCCTCGCGGAGCCGTTGTGCCTGCTCCGGGTGCAGGCGCAGGCTGCGGTACGCCAGGTCGAAGGCGGGGCCTGGCGCAGTCGCTTCCGCCAGCGGCGCCAGCATGCCCGCGGCCACGCCAGAAGCCTGGCTGCCGACGCCGTCGCGCTCGATGACGAGCGACGTGACGCCTTCGCGGGCCAGGTAGTAGGCGACGGAGCATCCCGCGACGCCCCCGCCGATGATGACGACATCCGCTTTGCCCGCCATGCTAGCCTCCGCCGACCATGCGCACGATTTCGATGGCGTCCCCGTCGTTCAGCAGCCGCGTCGCGTATTCGGAGCGGGGCAGCACCTCGCCGTTCACGGCCACGGCCACCGCCTGCCCGCTGATGCCACGCATCGTCAGGAAGGCCTGCACGGCGACAGGATCGTCCAGGGCCACGGCCTTTCCGTTGACGGTCAGCGCTATCACGTCCGCGCTCCCTCATGACGCAGGGCGACCGCAGAGTCCAGCGCCGCGCGCAGTCGCCGCGCCGCGTCCACGGGGTCGTTCGCCTCAAGGATGGCGGAGACGACGGCGACGCCCCATGCGCCCGCGGCCATCACCTCCGGCGCGCGCTCCGCAGTGACGCCGCCGATGGCGAGCAGAGGCAATCGTGTGGCGCGCGACGCCTCGTCCACCAGGCCGACGCCCGCGGGGCTGACGCCCGGCTTGGACGACGTCGCGTAGATGGCGCCGAGGATGGCGTAGTCCGCGCCGTCCCGCTCGGCGTCCAGCGCACCGGCGACGCTGTGGACGGAGCGGCCAACCAGACGGCCCGCGCCCAGCAGCGCCCGCGCGTCGCGCACGGACAGGCCCCGCTCCGGCAGGTGCGCGCCGTCCGCGTCCGAGGCCATCGCCACGTCCACGCGGTCGTTCACGACCAGCAGCGCCCTGCCGTGCGTGACGATGCGAAGGCGCCGCGCCAGGGCCAGCAGCTCGCCGGCGGGCAGGTCCTTCTCCCGCAGCTCGACGAGGTTGACGCCGCCCGCGACGGCCCGTTCCACCGCCGCGTCCAGGGGGCCGCGGCAGCGCCGCCGGTCCGTGACCAGCGCCAGGCAGGGATAGGGCAGACCGGGACGGGAGGTCATGACGTCCGCGTTGGGCGCGCCACGCCCTCCACGGGGCTGCTGGCCTCCGCATAGGCCTTGCGCGGGATGCGCCCGGAGAGGTACGCCTTGCGTCCCGCCTCCACGCCGAGCCGGAACGCCTCCGCCATCATGGCGGGGTCGCCCGCCTTTGCGATCGCCGTGTTCACCAGCACGGCGTCGGCGCCCATCTCCATGGCGAGCGCGGCGTCGGACGGCGCGCCGAGGCCCGCGTCCACCACCACCGGCACCGTCGCGTGCTCCAGAATGATCTTGATCTCCTCCGCCGTCAGGATGCCCTGTCCGGAGCCGATGGGCGAGCCGAGCGGCATGACCGTGGCGCAGCCCGCTTCCTCCAGTCGCCGCGCCAGGACGGGGTCGGCGTGAATGTAGGGCAGCACGGTGAAGCCTTCCTTGACAAGCGCCAGCGCCGCCTCCAGCGTCGCTATCGGGTCGGGCAGCAGGTACTTCGAGTCGGGGATGACCTCCAGCTTCACCCACGTGGAGCCGGTCAGCTCGCGCGCAAGCCGCGCCGTGAACAGCGCCTCCTGGGCCGTGCGGCATCCCGCCGTGTTCGGCAGAAGCGTGTATTTGTCCCAGTTGATGTAGTCGAGAAGCGTCTTCTCGTTCGGCTTGTCCAGGTTCAGACGGCGGATGGCGACCGTCACGATCTCCGCGCCGGAGGCCTCCAGCGCCGCCTGCATCTCCTCGACGGTGCGGTACTTGCCCGTGCCGACGAACAGGCGCGAGCGGATGCGCTTCCCCGCTATGACCAGGGCGTCGTCCATACGATTGTCTCCTTCGCCGGGCGTCGAGCGCGCGATTAAACAAAAAGCGCCTCTGGATAATCCAGGGCGCTCGGTGTCAGACGCCGACTCCCTACGCTGGCATTATCCAGGTCAGGTTCCTGCGGTCGCCCCGATGCGTCGGGGCCTCTCAGCCTGGCTCTCCAAGCTCCCGCGTGCCTTGCTATGCGGTTGTTACCTTTCATTCTAGGCTCGCCGTCCGGCCAGCGTCAAGCGGCGGAAGGGGGGGCGCTTGACTTGGCAGGCGCGTCGCGCATAATTGTGACGCGAGGACGCAGGAGTTGACCGACACCAGAACGCCATGAAGCGAAGCGGCCCGACCGAACAGCGATGCGCAGTCCCGGCTGATAATAACAAGGAGGTGGAACAGGAACCGGCGCAATTGAAATCGCGCGTTCACGCGGGCCAAGAAGACACCTGAAGAAGGAGGAGTCATGCCTTACCGGCTGCTCGACGAGGACAGATATTACAGGCAGCCAGTCCTGGACCCCAAGGAGTATAAGCGCGTCATCTATGATCCAGGACTGGTGACCCGCATAATCTTCAACAGACCACGGTACCTGAATGCATTCAGCCACGCCCTGCTGGCTGAGCTGGAGGACGCCGCGGACCGCGCCTCCGCCGACCCGGAGTGCCACGTGGTCGTCTTGTCCGGAGCGGGCCCCTGTTTCTCATCCGGAGATGATAACAACGGGCTTACGCCGGAGTCAGCCCCCACGCTGTGGGACGGGGACGCAAGACCCCCCGCGAAGCTCATCGAGGAGTACGGCTCCGAGTCCGCGGTGTGGCACCAGTACAATATCGAGCACGACCACTTGATTCACTGGTTGCCCACCAGCAAACTGCGCACCATTCCAAAGCCCACCATAGCCATGGTGCACGGGTGGTGCATCTTTCAGGGACTGAACGTCGCTTCAAGCATGGACATGATCTTCGCCTCGGAGGATGCGATGTTCCTGGGCGCGAGGGCCGACGCCAGAGCGATATGGAACGTCGGTCCGCGCAAGGCCCTGGAGCTCGCGTACGAGCACCGTTTCCTGACCGCCCGCGAAGCCTACGATTATCACAGGGTCAATCGCATCTTCCCCACCCGCGACGTCCTTGAGCGGGAGACCATGGCCTTCGCGTACCGCATTGCCCGTCAGTCGCCCTCCGCTCTCCGTCGCGCTAAAGAGGAGTTCCTGAATACTATGGACCGATTCGGCTTTCTGGCGGCGGTTGTGGACCGGACTCCGCACCAGATGGTGTGGCGGCAGGATGCCGAGGAGGGACACCAGATGCGCTACGAAGGGAAAGGCAGGGCCCGGACCCCGGTGGCCCTGGCTAACCTGAAGGCCAAGCTCGATTCAGAAGGGGCGGAGGTCCCCGCGCATGTCAGGAAGGCGCTGGACAGGGCCGCCGCCAGGGACGATAAGGCGACCTGGCACAAGGTGCTCCATGCGGAGTGGAGAGACCCGAAGCGGGTAGCGCGCGCGGACAACAGCGCACAGGCCTATCAGGAGTCTAAGGCGGAATTCGAAGGGAAGAAGAAGGCAGAAATGGAACGGAGGGGCCTGATCAAGCTCTAAACTGAGAAAGCGGAGTCCCCCCGCTCCCTTGACAAGGGAGCGGGGGGACGGAATCTGGAGGGCAACCTAGACCACTTGCAGAAGGGGCTCCTCTCTGCGCTCTCCCGCGCCGGAGCTATTGAATGGTCTTAAGACCATTCCGGCACGTGTCCCGTGACGCGCAAACTCTGTATAATCCCCTCCGTGACCACCCCTTCGGCACAAGCCAGAGACCAGGCCGAGACACGCAACCTCTATGCGCTGACGTTCGTGGTGTTCCTGTCGGCGGTGGCGTTCGGCTCCGTCGCGCCGCTGCTCCCGCTGTTCATCCAGACGCTGGGCGTCACCGCCCCGGACGAGGCCGCGTTCTGGGCGGGCATCGCCCACTTCGCCAGCTCCCTGGGCGCCTTCTTCAGCGGGCCGTTCTGGGGCAACCTGGCCGACCGGTATGGCCGACGCTCCATGCTGCTGCGCGCCACGGTCGGGGGCATCGTCGTCCTGGCCCTGACCGGCCTGTCGCCCAACGTGGCGTTCCTGATCGTCATGCGCGTCCTGCACGGCACGTTCACCGGGGTGAATACCGCCGCCTCGGCCCTGGCGGCGTCGCAGGCGTCCGCCGGACGCACCGGACTGGCGCTAGGTTCGGTGCAAATGGCCTTCTTCCTGGGGAACATGGTCGGGCCGCTGTTCGGCGGCCTGCTGGCGGACAGGTTCGGCTATCACGTTCCCTTCTTTGTGATGAGTGGTGTGCTTCTTATTGATGTCCTCCTCGCGGCGTTTTTTGTCCGCGAGAAGTTCACACCCGCCGCCTCCGGAAAACTGAGCTTGAATCCCTTGAGCGGCATGAACACCGTTTTGCAAACGGCGGGGCTCCTGCCCCTGCTCGGCCTGCTGTTCGCGAGCAGGTTCGGCGGGTACAGCCTGGCCCCCATCATGGCGGTGTTCATGCAGCAGATGGCGCCCGAAAGGGCCGCGACGATGGCTGGCATCGCGCTTGGACTGGTGGCCCTGGCGAGCGCGCTGTCCGCTCTGGCCATCGGGCGGCTCGTTCCGTCACACCGACACTTCCCCGTTTTCCTGGTCGCATCGCTCGCCGCGTCCGCCCTGTTTTTCCCGCAGTTCTGGGTGCAGTCGGCCATTCTATCCATAGCGCTGGTTGGACTGTTTGGCCTGTGTCAGGGCACGATGCTGACCTGCTCAAGCTCTCTCGTCAGCAACACCGTGTCCAAGGGACGCCAGGGCGCCGTGTTCGGGGTCGTCCAGAGCGCCACCGCCCTGTCGCACGGGACGGCTGGTCTCGCTGCGGGCACTCTGAGCGTGACATTAGGCGTGCGTTCCGTCTTCGTGGCGGACGGGGCCTTGTTCCTGGCGATAGCGGCAGGCGCGTGGTGGCTGGTCAGGCGCAACAAGCAGAAGGTGGTCATTCCAGAGCGGGCATAGCGAAGGCGCCCAATCCCGACAGCCGGATGCGCGTCCCGTGCGCCCGGGCTGGACCGCCTCCTTACGCGCCAACTGACGAAGCTGCGCGTGATGCCTCCGCCACTACGCCCCCGGCGACCCGACAGCGGGTTAGCAACACGTCAGCAACAGGTTAAGCGTGGGTTAAACGCGCGACGGTCCGCACACCATCGCGCGGGCGAGCGGCCCCTGGCCGATGGCCGCTGCACGGAAAACGCCGTATAATGCTGCCCGTGTCCATCGCACGGGCTGAGGAGACCAAATGCTGACTGGCCTGCGTATCATCGAGTACGGCGAGGGCATCACCGCCCCCGCCTGCGCCAAGTACCTTGCCGACCTTGGCGCTGAAGTAATTAAAATCGAACCCCCGGAACGCGGTGACAGCGCACGGCGGAGTGAGCCGTTCCACCACGACCACGCGGATACAGAGAGCAGCGGACTGTTCCTTTATCTGAACACAAACAAGCTGGGCATCACGCTCGATCCCACCACCGCCACAGGCCGCGCAATCTTCGCGGAGCTGGTCAAGGATGCTGACGCCCTCATCGAGAACTATCCGCCGGGCCACATGAAGGCCCTGGGACTTGGATACAGCGTCCTCAAGAAGGCCAACCCCTTGCTGGTCATGACATCCATCACGCCGTTCGGCCAAACGGGGCCATACCGCAAATTCAAGGGATCGGACCTCATCGCGTTTCACATGGGCGGCATAGGCATGGATACCCCAGAGGAAGTAGAGGACGCGCCGAATCAGCCCCCCTTGCGCGGAGGCGGTTCCCAGGCGCATTTTCTGACCGCCATTACCGCGGGCATCGCCACGATGGGCATGCTTTTCGGACGTCATCAGACCGGCAAAGGAAGCTACCTGGACATCTCCGAGTACGAGGCGTTGGCGGACAATACGCGCCATCGCGCGGCGCAGTACCTCGCTGACGGCATCGTGCAGCACCGGTCCGGCGGGGAAGCTCAAAAGCCCGGTCACTTCGGCGCGGGCGGGCTGCAGCCGTGCAAGGACGGCTACGTGCAGTTCCACGTTGCGGAACGGCGTATGTGGCGGGCCTTCGCCAGGGTCATTGGAAAACCAGAATGGGCGGACGACGAGCGCTTCGCCGAGAGGCATACACGGTCGGCCCATTGGGACCTCCTGGAACCGGCTCTGCGCGCGTATACTCTGGCCCATACAAAAGAGGAGATAGTCACGGAGTGTCAGGGCGCTCGCGTGCCGTGCGCGCCCGTCAGCCAGCCGCGCGACCTCCTGAGCTCACACCACCTCAAAGAGCGGGGCTTCTTCATTGAGGTGGACCATCCGCGGACAGGAAAGGTCACGTATCCCGGCGCTCCCGCGGCGCTGTCGGAGGGCGGCTGGTCCATCCGGCGACCGGCCCCCCTGCTCAGCCAGCACAACGAAGACATTCTCGTCGGCAGGCTCGGCTATGCCAGGGACGACCTTCTGAAGCTGAAGGCGGCGAGCGTTATCTAGCCGAGCTTGAACGTGAAGGAGATAAGCTATGCCCAGGCTTCCCCTACAAGGCATAAGAGTCGCCGACTTTTCGCAGGTATTCGCGGGGCCCGCGGCAACCCTGTGGCTCGCGGCGTTGGGAGCGGATGTCATCAAGATAGAGAATCCCGCTCATCCGGACAACGTGCGCCGCGCGAATCTGGGTGAGGACAAGAAGTACCACTACAGCGAGGACCCACGAACCGCCTGGTTCTCCCCGCTGAACTTCGGGAAGAAGTCCTGTACGCTGGACCTGAAAAGCCCCGAGGGCCAAAACATCGCCAGGGACATCGTTGGAGTCTGCGACGTCGTCGCCGACAACTTTGCGACGGGGGTGATGGAGCGGTTCGGCCTGGGGTACGACCAGATTAGGAAAATACGCCCTGACGTGGTCATGCTCTCCGTATCGGGGTTTGGGCGCACCGGCCCGGACAAGAACTATGTTGCCTACGCGACCATCGCCACCGCGTTCGGTGGGCTGAATGGACTCACGGGCTATGAGGGCGGCGAGCCTCAGATAATCGGAGGCGCCTGGGGCGACTTGCTCGCGGCCAAAATGGGCACGCTCCTGACCCTCGCGGCGCTCGAACGGCGCTGGCGCACTGGCCGCGGGCAGTTCATTGATCTGTCCATGAGCCAGGTCATGGTCGGACTGACGCCCGAGGCGATACTGGATTTCACAATGAACGGGCGCAGTCGCGGGCCGCGCGGGAACAGGGACGACATCATGGCCCCGCACAACGCCTACCCATGCAAGGGGGCCGACGCGTGGGCCGTCATTGCAGTGAGCAATGACAAGGAATGGGCGGCCCTCTGCGGGGCCATCGGCAAGCCTGAGCTGAAGAAAGACCCGCGCTTCGCCGATCAGCGCCAGCGATGGCTGAATCAGGCGGAGATAGACCCCGTCATAGCGTCGTGGACAAGGGAGCGCACCAGTCAGCATGCCATGGAAACGCTGCAGAAGGCGGGAGTCCCCGCCGCGCGGTCGTCCAAGCTGGAGGAGATCGCGACCGATCCGCACCTCAAGGCGAGAGGTTACTTCCAGGAGCTGGCGGACTACCGGGCGGGCCGGGTGACGGCGCTGAGACTCCCCGGCACGACGGACACCAACTCAGTTCTTGCGCCCGCGCCCAACATAGGCGAGCATAACAAGTACATGTTTGAAGAGGTCCTCGGGCTGACCGCCGCGCATGTGGAATCGCTGAAAGAGAAGGGAATTACAGCCTCCGCTGTCTGAACGGTCCGCGACGAACGTCTCGCCGGTACGCGGCGCCGACGCCGGCTTCTCAGGCACATGCAAAGTCATTGAAGTCTTTGCAAAAGCCGCTCTGTTATGATGTGTCATTCCTCGTCCTTCCGGGGAAGGACGAGGAATCTCCCCGTGGGACATCCTGTGGGAGACCCCTCGCTCCGCTCGGGGTGACAATGGAGCCTTCGTACGGCCTTCCTGCCCCGTTTGCGAAAGTAGCAAGGCAGTTTTGGAAAGAGTGCATTAATCCATCAGGAGGAAGCGCCCATGACAACCGAGCAGCAGAAGAACGCGGGCTGGACGAAAATTGACGACAACATGTTGGCGAAGATGCGCTCTACGATCGGGCGCGAGGCTCGGTATAAGAACCCCTGGCATACAGCCGTTACGCTGGATAACCTCAAACACTTCGCATTTGGTATCGGCGACCCCAACCCGCTTTGGTGGCGGCTGGACTATGCGCGCAATACGCGCTACGGCACGTGCATCGCGTCTCCTACGTTCTTGTACAGCGCCAACTGCGGGCCATCATGGTACCCGGACGACCCCGGCAGCAAAGGACAGGGCCTGCCGGGCATTCACGGCCTGTGGGGAGGCGACACATGGGAGTGGTACCGTCCTCTCAAGCTTGGCGAACCGGTTGTCGCGATCACCAAACTCCTCGACGTCACTGAGCGCCCACACTCCGCCTATTCGACACGGGTTATCCTGGAGAACAAGGAAACACGCTTCGAGGCCGACAAGGGTGAAGTCGTGGCGAAGTACGTCAGCCATCTGTTCCGGTTCGAACGTGGCGCGCCCAAAGAGAAGAAGAAATACACTGAAATAGAGACTCCGCGCTATACAGAGGACCAATTACAGGAAGTGTGGGATGCGTACGCGCGCGAGGAAGTGCGCGGAGCGAAACCCCGGTACTGGGAGGACGTCCAGGTAGGTGACACCCTCGGGCCCATGGTAAAGGGTCCTCTGACGGTGACCTCCCTCGTCGCATGGTTCCAGGGTTGGGGAGGACACTTCTGCGTCACCGACAAGATCCGATGGGACTATTTTGTGAAGCATCCGAAAGCAGCCATCAAAGACCCCGTGTCCGGCATCCCTGACGTTCCCACGCGTGTGCACTGGGACCCGTGGTTTGCACGCGAGATCGGATTCGGCGTGGGCGGCTATGACGTCGGAGGGCAGCGCATCTCATGGGCACTCAATCTTGTCACGAACTGGATGGGAGACGATGGATTCATCAAGTGGGCGGACGTCCAGGTACGCCGCCCGAACTTCCTGGGCGACGTGCAGTGGTTCCGCGGCAAAGTCACGGCCAAACACGAGCGCAACGGCGAGCACCTGGTTGACGTAGAAGGATCAGCCGAGAGCCAGAGACACGAGACAACGACCACGTTGCGCTGCTCCGTGCTGCTGCCGTCCCGCGGCCAGTAGCCTTCGCCATGGTGGACTCTGATGCAAAGGGCCAGCGCATGAGCGACAAAATCCTTCCGCTTGACGAGGCGGTCCGGCGCCATGTCCGCCCGGGCATGACCCTGCACTTCGACATCGGGCCGAGGGCCGCGATACGGGCCGTGCTGCGCCAGTTCTGGGGGAAGAACCCTCAGTTCACACTTGCCCTGGTCGGAGTGGGCAGGGCGCACGCGGGGGATCTCATCCACGCGGGGCTGGCAAAGAGGGTCATAGCCGCATCATGCGTGGAGCACTTTCCACGCGCGGGCCCCATGAAAGTCATTCAAAGAGCATATGCGTCCAGGTCAGTCGAGTTCGAGCACTGGTCGGACTGCGCCATCATTCAGCGCTTCATGGCCGGAGCAATGGGCGTGGGATTTGTGCCCACCACCAGCATTCTGGGAAGCACCATGGAGAGCGCGAATGCCGCGGTCGGCGCATTCCGCGCGATGGACGACCCGTTCGGGAGCGGGCAGCGCATCGGCCTGGTGAAGGCACTCAATCCGGACATCTCATTCGTCCACGCGGTGGCGGCGGACCCGATGGGAAACGCCATCATCCTGGGAAGCGACGAGAACTTGTGGGGAGCAAAAGCCAGCGGGGGAGTTATTGTCTCGACGGAGAAGGTCGTTTCGACCGACTTCATCCGCTCGCATGCGTATTTGACGACCCTCCCGGCTTATATGACACGCGCCGTCTGTCCCACGCCTTTCGGAGCGCACCCGGGCCTTCTGAACAACTTCGGCTTCGACGAGTTCGATACCTATCTCCAGGACGACGATTTTCTCCGGATGTGCAGCGTGGCCGTGGAGTCGCCTGAGAAGCTCGACCAGCTCATTCATGAATGGGTCCTGTCGTGCGAAGACCATGAGGCCTACCTCCAAAAGCTGGGCGGCGAGCGCCTCAATCGTCTCAGAACACAGGCGGGCCTGCGACGCCAGGCCAGGGAAAAAGTCGAGTTGAGTTCTGCTGTCACACCGTCCGAGCCGACAAAAGACTACACGGACGCGGAAATGATGGTGGTTGCTTCCTGCCGCAAGATTGTGGAGACGATGACGCGCAAGGGCTTTGACCGTATCTTGCTGGGAGTCGGCGTTGGCCTGCTGGCAGGGGAGAGCGCGTACTTGACTCTCAAGGGCCAGGGCAAACTGGCGACGCTCATCACCGGCACGACTGGTCTCGGTCAGGAGCCCGTCGCACACCACGCGAGCCGCGTCGTGTCTGACTTCACGATGCTGCACAATACCGTGGAGGGCTATGCCGTCCACGTGGGCGGCCATACGAAAAGGTGCCTCGCAATCCTGGGCGCGGGCGAGATTGACCGGTACGGCAACATCAATACGTCTGAGATATCCGAGACCATGTTCCTGACGGGGTCCGGCGGCGGCAACGACGCATCATCGCAGGCGGCTGAGACGTTCGTCATAGGCCGGCAGTCAACGCGGCGCATGGTGGACAAGGTGCACTACGTCACCTCGTCGGGAGCGCGCGTGTCCACCTGTATTACGGACCTCGGCATCTTCGAGAAAGAGGTCAGGGATGGGGAGTTCCTGCTCACCGGCTACTACGCCCGCGATGGCCGTTCACAGGAGGACATCGTAAAAGATGTTCAAGCGCGGTGCGGGTGGCGGATCCGCGTATCGCCGCGGCTTGCTCCCGTGCCAGCCCCGAACTCTCAGGAGTTGGCGCTGGTGAGGGCGCTTGACCCCGACCGCTTGTATCTTCGCGAGTAGCGACGCACGGCGCCATATCCGGCCCACTCGTTGCCGGACACCCGCTTTGTCTGGCCGCCAAGTGCAACGTCGTGTTGCGGACATGGCGCACGACCACGAGTGCCATGCGGGCGCTTCTCTTCAGCGCGTATGTCCCGCTGGCCTTATCCCGTGTACTTGGGAGGCAACGCCGCAGGCCCGCGTTGGCGCGACGGCAGGCTGACCGTGGCGTGGCCCGGCGCGGTGATCTCGCCGCGCTGGTTATCCGCCCATATCTCCAGGTCCACCAGCCGCATGCCCTTGTCCTCGTACTTGCGCGTCACCTTGCCCTTGAGCCAATTGGTGTCGCCGACGACGTTGAACCGCCGTACCTCGGCGTAGAGCTTCCACAGGAATGCGTCGTCGCCCATCCAGTTCGTGACCAGGTTGAAGAGCCACCCCATGCGCTCAGGGCCGTAGTCGTACGCGCCCGCCACGCCGATCTCGCTGGCGCGGGTCTGCTCCATGTGCACCAGTTCCGGCACGTCAATCTGGCCCGTGGTGGAGTCCACCATGACAGAGCCCGGGTGGCGCGTGACGTACTTGTAGAAGATGCCGTGCGCCTTCATGAACGGCGAGCCGCCGCCCATAAGCCACGCGTACATGTCGCGCATGCTCAACGGCCCCTTGACGATAGGCTCCATCTCCTGGCCGACTTGCACGTCCTCCCAGTAGCGCGGCGTGGCGCCACGGGGCTTCTCCTCCACGGCGGCCTTGATGATGCGGGCCATCTCCGCTGGCGTGTAGGTGGCGGGCTTGATGGCCTTGTGCTTCTCCCGCCCGTGCTCGCCCGCGGCCTTCCGCTCCGCGCGCGCCGTCCACCCAATAGCTTTGGCGGGAACGTCGCCGGAGGGCGTCTTGAACAGGACCTGGGAGTACTGGAAGAAGATGCGCCCCGCGTGCGTGCTCTTCTTCTCCACGAAGTCCGTCATCTTGATGTAGGGCACCACCAACTCGTCGAGAAAGAGGGGCCGGTAGAACTCCCAGTCGCCGCCGGAGAACCAGCCGTGAATGCCCGGCAGGCCCACGCTGCGGCCGGCGGGGAACACACTGTAGTAGAAGCCTGCCGGAGCCATGATTCTGCCCCAGCGCGTTTTCTTGGCGTACGCCTCGTCGCGAAAGAGGGGATTGTCGTCGCCGATGCCGTCGCAGAAGTGACGGATGGTGTCGCGGGAGGCCTGCGTGTTGTAGAAGGGGTCCTTGGGCGTCCACTCCACGCCGATGCGCTTCCGCACATCCTGAAGCATCTGCTCGGTGATGACCGCATGCTGACCCTGCGCCATGTGTGCGCTCCTTTCCCAAAGCAACTGGCTCGCTCAATTCCGGGCGGGGCCCGCGATGCAGGCTTTCGCCCTCCGAGACTATACACCGGCGCTCGGCTCGCGCCAAGCCCCAGCGCGGTCGCGGCGCCTGGGCGGCCCGGCAGCGCTACGTCGCGCCGCCCCCGTCCGCGATGCGCACGGTCTGCGACCAGCTTAGCCCTCCCGACGTGGGGCAGCAGGCGCTGTGCGGGCCGGGCGCGCCGCCTGTCACGATGACGAGAATGTCGTCTGGGCCGCGCACGGGCGGCGCCCACGACCGCGTGTCCAGGTCCGGGAACTCGTCGGAGCGAAAGGCGCGCAGGGCGTCCATGTCAGGCTGCGTCAGGGACGACAGCGGCACTTGCAGGGCTTCGAAAAGGCGGCGCTGGAGGTCGGCGCGGCTGACGCCCGCCGCCTGGAGCGTCTTCGCCCACTGGAGGCACAGGAGCAGGACCATCTCGCCGCCGTAGTAGAGGTTAGCGGTGCTGCGGACGCTCATGCCCTGCGCCAGCGCCTTGACGATGTCGTCCGGAGTGACCGCCGCGCTCGATATGTCGAAGACACCGCGCACCAGCGCCACGGTGACCGCGCTCGCCTCCTTCGGCAGGCCGCGCGTGGTGTGCAGGCCCGGCCACGCGCTCTCCTCCTCGTTCTCGCCGAAGCAGAAGGCGTACTTGGCGGGGCTGCCCATCGCGGCCAGGTCCGTCACCTCGGGGATGCAGCCGCCGATGTTGGCGATGACGAAACGCAGCGCGCGCGCTATGGTCCCATTTGCGGCGCGCCCCGCGCCCAGCACGTTGTGGCGGCAGTTGACCTCCAGCGCCTTCCGCGCCGGCCCGTTGATGCAGACCATCGGCGCCTGCGGCCCCGTGCCCAGCAGCAGGCCGAAGGCGTTCATGCCGGGCTTCGAAAGCGCCTGCGCGGCGGCGATGAGGGCGGGCATCTCCCGCGGATGGCACCCCGCCATGACAGCGTTGGCCGCCACGCGCTCCACCGTGGCCTCGCCGAAGCGCGGCGGCACCAGCGCCACCACGTCGTCCGGCGCGCGGCGGCTTGCCACCACCATCGCGGCGACGCGCTCCGGCGTCGGCGGGAAGATGGGCAGGCCGTCGCTCCAGCGCCAACGCGCGGCGAACGTATTGATGCCGTCGTACCCGCCTCCGACGCGCACCGTGCCGGTGGGCATCGGCTGGCCGTGCGCGACCAGCCCGAAGTACGCCTCCGCCTGCGCGCGCGAGCAGTAGCGGCCCTGATAGGCCGCGTCCAGCGCCTCCGGAGCTTCGATGAGAGCAACCGCCAGGGCGTCGAGCCACTCGTTCGCCGACGGCGACGCGACGATGACGGGCAGGCCCGGCACACCCATGCTGGTGGCGACCACCTGGGCATGAAGGGGGGAATCCGCGGTGCACAGCACGACGGCGGGCACGCCCTCGCGCTCCAGGGAGGCGGCCTCGTAGCCCGCGTAGAGCGCGCTCGGACGGTGATCGCCGACGCCGAACACGACCGCCTGGCACTCGCGGCGGATACGCTTCTGCTGGGCGTCGTCGAGCGGCGCGGAGCCGTGGCGCTTGGGGACGACGGTGATGCGCGCGCCGAGGCCCTCCAAGTGGCGTCGCGCCGCGTCCAGGATGACCCTGGCGGCGGGGCGCTGGTTGTCCACAAGCGCGATGTGGGCGCCGCGGAGTTTGGCGGGCCGTCGCGACGGCGGGCGGCGCGTCAGCGGCAGCGGCGCGACGGGGCTGAGGATGTCCATGCGGACCTCCGAATCGTGGGGATGTCCGCACGAGTATAGCGAGGGTCGGCGAGCGCCGCCAGAGGCGCTACGACCATCCCCCTTGGGAGGACGCGCTCAATTGCCCGGACGCCTCACTATCCGAAGCCGGAATGACCATCCGGCCGATGGTATCCCTTTCTTGAGGACCAAACCGTCGACGTGATTGACATCAGCCGAAGCGGCTGGCGTCGGTGAGGAACGACTTGAGAATAGTTGGAATCGGTCTAGCCCCTTGGAACTGTTCTGAGGCCTGTTTCGCAGCCGCGTACTCGGAAAAAACCTCTCGGCCACGGTCAGTGACATATAGGACACCCTTCCTGTTCATCTTCGTCTCGACGAGTTTGGCACGTTCCAAGAACTGCACGAATGCCCGCGCTGTGGAAACATTTTGACGTGCCGCACCGCGTTGCTCCAGCCCCCGACGTTGCCGGATTGCTTGTTCTCCAAGCTTCTCGATGATCTTGTCTACGACCACAAACGATGGATAGTTGCAGATCACGAATATGTCAGGAATCGGATCCGTGGACGCACCTACGAAATTGAGGTATCCAAGCGCCCGTGCCCCCTGGAGGCGCACCCTTGACTTCAACCCGGCTCCTTCCAGATATATGGAAATGTCGGTAGGCGAAATCTGCGAAAAATCCGCCCCTGCAAGCTCTGCCCCACTAAACTCACAGTCAACAACCAACGCGTTGCGGAATGACGCCCTAGTAAGACTTGCGGCTGAGAAGTTCACGTTCTCAAGCGTGGCATTGCAGAACAACGCGTCGCCCAAGTCTGCTCCGCACAACTCAACGGCGGTCAGTTCCGCGCCAGAGAAATCAGCCCTGTTCAGATTCGGCGCGCTCGATTCGGAGGAGAGTCCTAACCTAGCCAGTCTCGTTGAGCGAAAGTCCGCAGGGGTTCCTGCCACTGTCCTGATCACTTGATTCAAGCCATTTGCGTTGTTTCCAAACAACGATACGAGACCATCCCACAAGAGTGTCAAATATTGGCCCCGGATCGCGGTATTGACCGGTTCTTTCCACGCACGGCTAAGGTTCCTCAGGAGATTCTGTCGAACCTCTAATTGTATTGACGCCGCGAACATCCGCATCGCGTCAGTAATGGGCACTTCGCTCGGTAGCATCTGCTGGGCTGCAAGTCCGTTTATAAGAAACTCAGCAGCTAGGTACTCCCGAAGGGAGTTGTGCGAGAAGCGCCATCCAATAGTGCCAACACCCCCGCGTGTGAGAGTAGCCGAACTACGAAGATCGGTGAACCGCTGGTCGAGAAGGCCCGGTCTGGAGTCTGCGGGGAGTCGGAGAAGCTCTTGGCGAAACTCCTGAGCGATAAGATCTCGGAATTGGTCCTCCGTCATGAAAGGCTGGTCTCGTTTCGCCAAGAGGACAGCAGCTTTGTGTAAGAAAGCGCGTCTCACATCTGGGCTGAGTTCGGGTGTGCGCTCGAAGTCGCGCAGCATCAGTTTGTCCACAATCAACTTGTAGATCTGCCACTCTGTCAAACTGTCAGTTTGCCTTGCACCAGGATCACGTTTTAGGGTTTCCACGACGTCAAGCAAGTACCCAACGATTACCGGTTTCCCTGACAGCGAAAGCACGTCTCCGCCGGACTGCACCGACCGGAAGACCCGACGGAGGAGACCGAGCACGACGGCCTGCCCGTCTGGGTCGTGATGCAGTACGCGAGAGACCAGTGCCTCGGTTTGCGTGGGAGTTAGGTCTCGGAGGACTCGCTCGAATCTGTCTATGAACTGGCTTAGCAGTTCATCAATCGTCTTTTCCCTTTCCAGAAACCGCTGTGCCTCCGTCTCTTGAAGGTAGCCGCCGAGCTTGAGCGAACGATAAAGCGTTTCGAATACCTGAAGTTCCTCTACCTCGGTGAAGTAGTTGGGCCTGCTGGTGATGATGCCTTTTGCGCCTCCAGCAGACAGTTCGGCTAGCGTTTCGAGGCAGGAACGACGCTCGCGTGCATGCAGGTACTGAGCCATTTCATCGTAGCCGTCTAGTATGAGAACGACTCGGCCATTACGAATTAGCGAGAGAACGAAATCAACAGAGATATGCCCTAGATTGTTATGATCGAGAAAGTGGTGCAGCAACCCCTTTGCATCAAACTGTCGACTGAAGTTTCGCAACTCGATTCGAATCGGCAGGGGTAGCACGGGATTGGTGCGATAGTCCGCCAGCCAACGCAACTGTAGGATTCTCGTCAGCGCTGTCTTGCCCGTCCCATACTCGCCAACGATAACGAGCCATCTACTTTTTGCATCGGTATCGTTCCTCCACGTCTGCAGGAACTCGGTGGCTACCACATGCCCAAACTTGTCGTCAAAAAACGGCTCTTCATACACACGCGCCAATTCTCTCAAGTCAGCAGCAACTGGGGAGTCGTTGAGGAACGACGAAATGTACGGATCAAACTTTTCGAACCGGCGAAAGAGGTCCTCATACGTGAGCGTTTCCACGCGAGCTATCTTTGCCCGTTCCTGTACTGGAAGAGAGAAACCCGAAGCAGAAACGATTACTCGTTTCGCCTCAGGATCAAGTTGGCTGATCATCGCGAGCTTGCCGATGTCTTTGCCGTACTTATCGTTGTCTACGTATTCGATCGTTGCTTCGATATAGATCGGCGACTGGAACGGATTACCGATGTGCCTTGCAACCAGATCAATCTCGGCGCCGTGGATCTGAACTGGGCCTTCGACCGAAAAGTTGTTTAGTTCAAGCAGCTTGCGAATGGCACGGGGCAATTCGTTGGCGGTAAAGCTGATCATCATCCCCTCCTGACCGGGATTGCCCGTATCAACTTCTGAAGGAGGAATGCCGGCTTTCACTGCAGTTACAGCGCATGATAGACTCCTTCCCTCGGCTCGTCAACGCCACCTTTTGGAACCCCATGAACCACCACCGGGCGTTCATCGAGAAGGGGACAGAGGGGATGAGGTCATCCTATCCACCATGACTGGTCTGCCGAGAGCGCCCGTAGTACACTGCGCATCAGCAAAAGCAAGAGACAATTGAACGTTGCGGGGGCGGCGAAACCCCCTCGACAGGTGAAAGGAGCAGGCGCATGGCGTACCAGAATGTGCTGTACGAGACGAAGGGCAAGATCGCGACGGTGACGCTGAACAATCCGGAGAGTCTGAACGCGCTCAGCGCGCCGCTGGTCACCGACATGGTGGCGGCGCTGAAGGAGGCGGAGCTCGACGACGAGGTGCATGTCATCATTCTAAAAGGCGCGGGCCGCGCGTTTTGCGCGGGCGGAAACGTGTCGCCGGCGAACCCGTCGCGGGCGAAGAACATGAGCGATATCGGCGCGGACCGCAATCGCATCAACCGCAGCGTCCGCAACTGGCTGGAGATATGGAATATCCAGAAGCCGGTCATCGCGCAGGTGCACGGGTACTGCATCACGGGCGGGACGGTGCTGGGCATCCTCGCGGACATCACGATTGTAGCGGAGGACGCGAAGATCAGCCCGACGCCCGTCGCGGGACCGCTGGGCGCGGGGCTGACGGCGGCGGCGTGGGCGTGGCGCGTCGGGCCGAAGAAGGCGGCGGAGCTGTGCTATCGCACCGGGACGATCATATCGGGTCGGGAGGCAGCGGAGATGGGCTGGGCGAACCGGGCCGTGCCCGCCGACAGGCTAGAGGCCGACGTCTGGACTCTGGCGACCGAGATAGCGCGGACACCAATGGAGCTGCTGGTCATGGAGAAGGCGGCGATCACACGAATGCAGGAGACGCTGGGACTGCGGGCGGCGCTGCTGTTTGGGGCGGAACTTGACGCGATCGCGCACTTCACGCATCCGACGCAGGCGTTCGTGGCGCGCACGCGGGAGGTCGGGCTGAAGCAGGCGTCGCAGGAGTGGAAACAGAAGAAGTAGAAGGAAGGTGCAGGGCCGCCCTGCGGCCCGCCAGAGGGTGCGGGAGGAGTCCTCCCACGTCCGACGCGTCCTCCAATCCCGCTGGCGTATCTCGAGAGTCCCAGGTCTCCCCTTGACATGATGGCGTACAGTCAAGAGAGCACGTTTTTCGCGGGCGGCGAGACTTTCTCTGAGGAGGGTAGTCAATGGCACGCAGCACCCTGGCGTCCAAGCGCGTGGAAGTGCCGGAGGACATGGAGGCCATCAGCGACTTCTACTATCAGAAGGGCTGGACCGACGGCCTTCCCATCATCTGCCCCACGGAGGAGCGCACGCTGCGCATGCTCCGCTACACCGACCGGGATTCCGCCAGTGTGGTGGCGCAGCTCGCACCGGTGTACGCCGAAGCCACCGTCGAGAAGATCGCGGTCAATGCGGTGATGGCCGGTTGCCTGCCGGAGCACATGCCCGTGCTCATCGCCGCAGTGGAGGCCCTGGGCGACAAGGTGTTCAACCTCTACGGCGTCCAGACGACGACGAACCCGGTGGCGCCTCTGCTTATCGTGAACGGGCCCATCGGCCAGGAGCTTGATATCAACAGCGGTGCAAGCTGCATGGGGCCGTCCAAGCGGGCGAACGCGGTCATCGGGCGGGCGGTGCGCCTTCTCCTGATTAACGTGGGCGGGGGACAGCCGGGCGCCGTGGACAAGGCGACGTTCGGGCAGCCCGCCAAGTTCACCTTCTGCATCGCGGAGAACGAGGAGGCCAGCCCCTGGGAGCCGCTGCACGTGGAGCGCGGGTACAAGCGGGAGGACAGCACGGTCACGATCTGCGGCGTCGCCAGCATGGTCAATGTGATTACCATGCCGGAGATGCTGACAAGCCCATCCCAGGGAGAGCAGATTCTGACCGTCCTCGCGGACAACATGTCCGGACTGGGCAGCAACAACTTTCGCAGCGGCATCGGCGAGCCGCTCGTCGCCTTCTCGCCGGAGACGGCGGCCACGCTGACAAAGGACGGCTTCTCGAAGCTGGACGCGAAGAAGTTCCTGTTCGAGGCGAGCAAGCGGACGACGGCGGACCTGCCGAGCTACGTCGCCACGCGGATGCGGTACCAGCGCAGGCACGCGAACACAGACGTGTTCTACATCACGGAGCGGCCGGAGGACATCATGCTCGTGGTGTGCGGAGGGCTGCTGGCGGCGCACACCGTCTTCATGCCCACTTTCGCCACGAGCCAGTCGGTGACGCGGCTCATCGCCAGGAAGGACGGGACGCCCATTCGCTCCGTGCAGGAACTAAGTCAGGGCTAGCGCTTAGCACCTATCCGGAAACCGGGGGTACTCATTCGCTCTCCCTTCGACGGGCTCTTCGTATGGTCCGAGCGAAGCATCGGACTCCGCAAGGCAGAGAGTCCGGTCCGCTGCAGCACGCAGTTCGGTCTGTCGGGCGAATCTTCTCCGGCATCCCACTTCATGCCATTGCATTTCCCTTAGCGTCAACCTTGACAGCGACCAACTCGAAGACTACCCAGACAATGTTAATCACAAGACCAACAATTAACCAGCCTAGGACAACTGCGATGAGCAACTGCACCGCACCTCTGGCGTAATAGCCAGCGTAGAAGTTGTGGATACCCAACCATCCAAGCAGGACCCCGAGGATGATGAACGTGCCACGACTCTTGACGGGATTGACGATCACAGGCGCGGGCTTGGTTTGAAGTTGCGACGTGACGCCGCTGTCGGAGATGACTGAGCCAGCCGCGTTCCCAACTCCCTTTACCGGACGACCGCAACCCGGGCAGGAGACCGCTTCAGGCGATACCTGCTTGCCACAGTCCGGGCAATCAATCAATGCCATCGTGGACACCTCCTTTGAGCGCCTTCGCCCGCCTAGCCGCGCGACTCCTTGAGCAGGCGCTCCCACCCGGCGGGCAGCTCTATCCGCTTGCTGACCGGCGGCCCCTGGATGTGGTTGTTCACGTAGCCCCTGGCCTGGTTCCTGTCGGGGTCGCCCGCCAGCACGATGCCGATCTCCTCCGAGTGCACGAACACGCGCACCTCGCGGTTGGGGTCGTCCGACTGCCAGTACTCCTTCGGCGTGGATCCCTCCTCCACCAGCCTGCGCAGGTTGAAGGCGGTCAGGCCCGCCTCGGAGGCGTACCGCTCCATCAGCCCGGCGGGCATCTTCACCGTGTCGTAGAAGAACTTCCTCAGGTCGTCCTTGGACCAGCCGTCGTTGGCGATGACCTTCGCGATGCTCGGGCTGAGCGCCAGCACCGGGCACCACTTGTTGAACATGACGCCCGTGAACGCCCAGTACCCGCACGATCCCCTACCCCAGACCTCGGCGAGCGTGCGCACCACCTCGCGCGCCGTATTCCCCGCCGCGTACATGGGCGGCGAGACGGTGACGACGCTCTGCACGGTGACGATGTTTTCGCCGCGGCGGAATCCTCTGTCCACGCTGAACGGCTGCCAGCCGAGCTGCGCGACGGCGTCCTCGTTCTCCGCCAGCACCACGTTGAAGCTTATGCCAAAGCTCCCCTTGTCCGTCATGCCGGGGGGTATGCGCACCCCCGCGATGTTGGTGAAGACGAGCCGGAGGAAGCGGCCCACGCTGGTGTTCGCCCGCCTGCCCATCCGCATGGCGCCTGAGCCGTAGTTGAAGTCCAGCTCCTTGACGATAGGCCCGTTCAGGATGATCAGCGGCTCCCAGCCGGGAGTGCTGCCCGCGTCCTCGATGCGGAACTCCGGCTCGGAGATGGCCTCCGCCGCCGCCAGAAGAATTGGCATGTACTCAGGGCGGCACCCGGCCATCACCCCGTTCACCGCCACGTTCCACACCGTGGCCTGCCGCTTTTCCGGCAGCAGCGTGCCGATGACCTCGTCCGGCGAGCGGTCGGTGAACTTCAGGAACCGCTCCACCCTCTCGACGGTGGGCGGTATGACGGGCATCCCGTCGGTCCACTGCTTGTCGGCGAAGAAGTCCTGCACCGCGTCCAGCGTCCCGCGAAATATGACGTCCTTCGGCCCCGGCTCCTTGATTCTGGCTGTCGCCTTGAGCGGCGTCGCCATTCCCTCCACGATCTGGTCCACCAGGGCGTCCACCTTGCGCTGGAACTCCGCAGGGCTGTCCGTCATGATGACGCCGGGGTATTCCGCAATCGGCAGGTTCTCCACGCCGAGGGCCTTGGCCACGGACCTGGCCTGCGGAACAAAGCCCGACGCGACGATGGATACCGTGCGGACGCCGGCCTTCTCCGCCACCACGCTGGCCCGCACCACGGCGGGCGTGCAGCTCCCTCAGGCGCCCACGCCGGAGATGACCACCTCGCAGCCCTGCTCGCGCAGCAGGCCAGGCAGCGCCGCGATGACCTCTCGCTCGGTGCGACCGTGGATATTGCCAAACGTCTTGTAGTCAACGAACCTGGTGCCCCGGTAACGCTCCTGGATGCGCCGCCGGATGTGGGCGAACATCTCGTCGCCCTTGAACAGCCAGTCCCACATCTCGCCGACGGTCTTGCCACCCAAGTCGGAGACGGGAGGCCGCAGCGCTATCGCCTCGGAGGCCGCCTTGCCGAGGGGCCACACCACCTCATAGACGGGCTCGGATACGTTCTGCCTGGGCTGCTTGTCCATAGCGCTCTCCTTGTGGTTGATGGGCTGAGTGATGTGTCTACGGCGCGCCGCGGGTGATGAGCAGCGCAATCGCCAGGATGACGCCGTTGAGGAGGGCTCCCAGTAGCGTCACGCCGACTGCCCGCCACGTGCTCTTGTAGTCCAGCGCCTGACGGACGGCAATGACCATGGCAATCCACATCCAGACGGTGGCGACCAGGAAGACCAGGCCCCGGAACACAGGGATGGGGAGCAGCCCCAGGACCATGATGATGCGGGGCGCGCTGGCGAAGCCCATCGTGCGGGCGAGTTGCCCCCAGTTCGCTTCCGTCTGAGGCTCCCGGAACAGCTTGGCGCCCAGGATGTAGTTGGCGTAGGCCCAGACAACCCAACTCACGATACCGAAGACCGTCCCGGAGAGCAGCCCCGCGATGCCGCCTGAGCTTATGTTGCCTATCCCCGCCGCTACGCTGGTCAGCACCACCACCAGAAGCGCCTGGCCCGTGGCCCCCTTGTCCGCCTCCACCTCTTCAAACAGGCTCACGTCAAGTTTCGCGGCTCGGAGCATCCTTTGTACAAGACTCATGCGTACTCCTCTCGTCGTTCTTGTGGCGTCCGTCCTCGGCAAGTACAGATTATAACGCCAAACGTTGCCGACAGGTAGAGCGGCGGTGTTTGCCATGTTCCGCAGGGGAGGGCCAGGTAGGGCAGCACCCCCTTGTCGGAGTGGGGGGGGCTGTCCCCCAGACCGTTTTACATGGGGGTGGGGGTGGATGACGCAGTCACCGAGTAGCGCATGCGAGCATATTGGAAAGTGAATTCCGCGCCCAGAATCATGATGAATGCCGAATAGTA
>JAUSIH010000017.1 GCA_030648205.1 Dehalococcoidia bacterium
CTCCGCCCGTTGCGCCGCGGCCCGCCGCTCCTCCGCCTCCACCCGCCGCGCCCAAGCCCGCGGCCGCAGGGCAGCCCACGGCGCTGGCCGCGGGAGAGAGCGCCATCCGCGCCCCCATGCCCGGCATCGTCATTCGATACAACGTCCAGGAAGGCCAGGCCGTCAAGCTGGGCGATACGGTGGTCATCCTGGAGGCCATGAAGATGGAGAATGCCCTTCCCGCGCCGACGGACGGGACAGTCAAGAAGCTCGGCTTCAAGGCCGGCGCGAAGGTCGCCAAGGGAGATATCCTGGCGGTCATAGGATAAACGAACGGCACGGCCTGCAGCCGGAGCCTGAAGAAGGAGCAGTGTCATGGCTTATACCGTCACCCTCATCCCCGGAGATGGAATCGGCCCCGAAGTGGTGGAGGCGACCCGACGGGTACTGGAAGCCACGGGCGTCGCCTTCAAGTGGGAAGTCCAGGACTGCGGCGAGACGGCCATCAAGAAGTTCGGCACGGTCATGCCGGACCACGTTCTGGACTCCATCCGCAAGAACAAGCTCGCCATGAAAGGCCCCATCACCACTCCGGTGGGGACGGGCTTCCGCAGCGTCAACGTGGCGCTGCGCCAGGCGCTCGACCTGTACGCCTGTCTGCGGCCCTGCAAGTCGTACGCGGGGGTGCGCTCGCTCTATAAGGACATTGACCTCGTCATCGTCCGCGAGAACACCGAGGACCTGTACGCGGGCATTGAGTTCGAGAAAGGCACCAAGGACTGCCTGGAGATCATTGACCACATCAACAAGCTGGCGAAGAAGAGCATCCAGAAAGACGCCGGCATCAGCATAAAGCCCATCTCTGTCGCCAACACCACCCGCATCGTCAAGTTCGCGTTCGACTACGCGCGGGAGAACAAGCGCAAGAAGGTTAGCGCCGTCCACAAGGCGAACATCATGAAGTACACGGACGGCCTCTTCCTGGCCACCGCCCGCGAGGTCGCCAAGCTGTACCCGGACATCGAGTTCGAGGACCGCATCGTGGACAACATGTGCATGCAGCTCGTGCAGCGGCCGCAGGAGTACGACGTGCTGGTCCTCCCCAACCTCTACGGCGACATCTTGTCCGACCTCTGCGCAGGGCTTATCGGCGGCCTGGGCATGGCGCCCGGCGCGAACATCGGCAAGGACACGGCCCTCTTTGAGCCCACCCACGGCAGCGCGCCCAAGTACACGGGGCAGAACAAGGTCAACCCGTTCGCTCAGATGCTCTCGGGCGTCCTCATGCTCCGCTGGCTCAAAGAGACCAAGGCGGCCGACCTGATGGAACGGGCCATGGCCGACGTCATCAGAGAAGGCAAGTCCCTCACCTACGACATGAAGCCGACGCGGAACGACCCCACGGCGGTGGGAACGTCCCAGGTGGCGGACGCCGTCATCGCCCGGATGGCGCAACTCAGCAAGACGGCGGCCAAGTAAGAGAGCGAAGCTTACCCGCGCGAACGCCTATGGCGCCCTCACGGAGCGTCCCGCTCCTGGCATCGTACCAGCGACGCGGGTGGTAGGCCACGCGCAGGGAAAAGGAGTAGCATATGCGGTTCAAGGTAACGGTGGTTGGTGCGGGCAACGTGGGCGCAACGGTGGCACAGCGCGTCGCCGAGTGGGGCATCAGCGACGTCGTCATCGTGGACATCGTCGAAGGGCTGCCTCAGGGCAAGGCCCTGGATATGCTCGAGTCCGGCCCCATTCTGGGATTCGATTCGAAGGTCACGGGCGCCAATACCTACGAGTCCACGGCCAACTCCGACGTGGTGGTCATCACCGCGGGCATCGCCCGCAAGCCGGGCATGAGCCGGGATGATCTGCTCTTCACCAACATGAAGATTGTCGGCGGCGTCACGGAGCAAGTGGTCAAGTACTCGCCCAGCGCGACCATCATCATCGTCTCCAACCCGCTGGACGCCATGACCCAGCTCGCCCTCAAGGTGAGCAAGTCGTCCCGCAACAAGGTGTTCGGCATGGCGGGCGTCCTGGATACTGCCCGCTTCCGCACTTTCCTTGCCCAGGAGTTGGGTGTGTCCGTCAGGGACGTGCAGGCGTACGTCCTGGGCGGCCACGGCGACACCATGGTGCCCCTGACCCGCTACACGACAGTGGGCGGCATCCCAGTGAGCGAGCTCATCCCCGCGGAGAGGCTGAAGGCCATCGTCAAGCGGACGCAGGACGGCGGCGCCGAGATTGTCAGCCTCCTCAAGACGGGCAGCGCCTACTACGCTCCATCCGCGGCAGCCGCGGAGATGGTGCAGGCCGTGCTCCTGGACCAGAAGCGCATCCTGCCCGCCTGCGCCATGCTGGACGGTGAGTACGGCGTCAAGGGCCTGTGCGTCGGCGTGCCCGTGAAGCTGGGCAGCCAGGGCATTGAGCAGATCCTTCAGATCAAGCTGACCGCCGAAGAGCAGGCGGCCCTCCAGAAGTCCGCCAACGCCGTCAAGGAGCTGGCGGACGTCATGGCGTCCAAGGCCTGAACTGAAACAGAGCGACGGCAGGCCCTCCACTCAGACCGGAGGGCCTGTCCGGCTGCGAACATCACGTCTAACGGTCTCCCTCCGGGGGTAGTGTTATGGCACGAGCAGCTTCAATCAAAAGCAAGGTGCGGGATGTCCAGGCGAGCGCCATTACCGAAGCTGTGGCACGCCTCTGCATGACCGCCAACACGGACCTTCCGGACGATGTCCTCCAGGCGCTGAAACAGGCGCGGGAGAAAGAGGAATCGCCCGGGGCGCAGCACGTCCTGAACATCATTATCGAGAACGCCCAGATAGCCAAAAGCCAGTCGGTGCCTCTGTGCCAGGACACGGGGACGACCCTCGTGTTCGTGGACATCGGGCAGGATGCCCACATCGTGGGCGGCTCGCTGGACGAGGCGATCCAGGCCGGCGTGCGCAAGGGATACAACGACGGGTATCTCCGCAAGTCCATCGCCAAGAATCCCTTCACCAGCCGGACGAACACCGGCGATAACACTCCGTCCGTCGTCCATACGGAGATTGTCCCCGGCGACCAGGTGAAGCTCACGGTCATCCCCAAGGGGGGCGGCTGCGAAAACATGAGCAAGCTCTCCATGCTGCGCCCCGCCGACGGTCGCAAGGGCCTGGTTGACTTCGTGGTGCAGTCGGTGGAATCGGCTGGCGGCAACCCATGCCCGCCGGTCATCGTGGGCGTGGGCGTGGGAGGCTCGGCGGACAAGGCCGTGCTGCTGGCCAAGAGGGCCATCATGCGCCAGCCCGTGGGCCAGCACAGCCCGGACCCTGAAACTGCCGAACTGGAAGAGGAGCTCCTAGAGAGGGTCAACGCCCTCGGCATCGGGCCCCAGGCGTGGGGCGGACGGACGACGGCGCTGGCGGTCCACGTGGAGACCTTCCCGACCCACATCACGAGTCTGCCCGTGGCCGTCAACCTCCAGTGCCACAGCGCCCGTCAGAAGACGGTCGTCATCTAAACGCCATATTCTTCGCGGGAGTGAACGGGCCAGACGTGCGCGTGCTGGCCTGACACAAGCGGGTTACAAAGGACGGTCTGCCATGACTACCATTCCGCTGGATATCGTTCCGCCCCTCACCGACGAGGTGCTGGCCAAGCTCCACACAGGCGACCACGTGACCATCACCGGCGTCATCTACACCGCCCGCGACGCCGCCCACAAGCGGTTAATCGAGGCGCTCAATCAGGGCAAGCCTTTGCCCTTTGACATCCGCGGGCAGATTATCTACTACGTGGGTCCCACGCCGCCCAAGCCGGGACAGGTCATAGGCTCCGCCGGCCCGACCACGTCCTACCGGATGGACCCGTACACGCCCCCGCTGCTGGAGGCGGGCCTGAAGGGAATCATCGGCAAGGCGGGCCGCGGCCCCGCAGTGCGCGAGGCACTGGTCAAGAACAAGGCGGTGTACTTTGGGGCCGTGGGCGGCGCGGGCGCGCTGCTGGCCAAGTACATCAAGTCGGCGGAGGTCATCGCGTACGACGACCTGGGCACCGAGGCGGTCCGCAAGCTGACCGTGGAGAAGTTCCCCGTCATCGTCGTGAACGATATCTACGGCGGCGACGCCCTGCAGGAGGGCAAAGCCAAGTGGCGCCAGCCGGAAGTACTGGCCCGATAGCGCCCGCCGCAATCGCACCAGAACAGCCAAACGCAAAGGGGGCGGACACAGGTCCGCCCCCTTTCTGCGTGTAGCGCTGGCTACGCCTTGTCGAACTTAAACAGGGAGAGCGCGGTCTTCCCGAAGACCCACTCCTTGTCTTTGTCCTTCGCCGGGAAATTCTGAAGTGTGGATTGGAGGGCGTTGCGATACCCCTCGCGCATGACGACGGGCGGCCAGTCGCTCCCCCACATCAGACGCCGGGGGCCGAACGCATCCAGTGCCATTTCCATGAACGGGGGAATGTTCTTGAACGGGAAAGGCGGGACGCAAATCTCTCCGTAGCCGGGAATCTTCATGTACGTGTTGGGCAACTAGGCCAGCTTCAAGACCTTCCTGAACAGGGTGTAGGGCGGCTTCTCGTCCCGGCCTGCCCGGCCGATATGCTCGATGATTATTCTGAGCTTCGGAAACGACTTCACCAGCTTTTGGAACTCCGGCGCGGACAGCTCCCCCTCGTCACCGAGGCAGCTCACGACCAGCCCCAGGTCCAACGCCTTCTTCCAAATGGCCAGGGGGTCATTGCCGGGAGAACGCCAACTAGCGCGGAACCGAATGCCCTGCAGTCCATCCTTCGCCCATCGCTCCAGCGTCCTGGGCGCGTCTGGCTTCTCCGTGTCCACCATGCCGATGATGGCGAAGCGACCGGGGAAGCGCCGCGCACCCTCCAGCAAATAGCGGTTGTCGTACTGTCCCAGGTGCTGCACAATGGTGGCCTTGTCCACACCGCAGCGGTGCATCTGGTACAGCAGCACCTCCAGAGGCTCGTACTTCTCGACGCCGGCATGGCAATGGGTGTCCACAATGATCATGCGTACAACTCCTTCCGCGACGCAGAAATAACTGGGCAGGTTTGCTTCTCGCCGCACGCCGATTGTGCGGGAGAACGCCGCCCCGTGTCAACTGCCCTTCAGATCGTCCAGGTATCGCTTGAGCGCTCGAAAGTGGCCGATGACGGCTTCCGGGCTGTACGCCGCGTTCCGCCGGCTGGTGGATGGGACAACGTACACGCGCGTCCCGCCGACGCGGTCGGGCTGAAGCCCCGGCGTCGCCGCCCGCCCGAAGCAGGCACGGTATCCCGTGAGACCGTTGAAGCAGATGATGCGAGGCGCATAGCGGCGCACCCTGGCCAGCAAGGCCCGCCCGCCGCGCGCCAGCTCCTCTGCGGAGAGGTCGCCGGACCCGCGCGAGGCACGGGCCACCACGTCGGTCAGCCCCAGGCCAAATGTGGACAGACGCTCGTCGTCCTCCGGCCCCAGGCGCTCAGGAGTCAGGCCGGACTCATGGAGCGCCCGCCAGAAGAGGTTCGCGGGGCGGGCGTAGTAGTGACGCCGCGCTGCGGAATAGAGGCCGGGATTGATGCCGACAAAGACGATGTCCAAGCCGGGCGCCAGGTAGTCCGGCAGAGCGCGGCGCATCGCTTCTCCGTGGCCTCTCCGCTCCACGCTACGCCAGGTAGATAGTGACCTGAGCGTGGGGGAAGCGCACCTCCAGCACGGCCTTCATGCGCCTCCCCAGCGTCTCGCTGTACGGGATGTAGGCCGGGCTGTCAGGCGGCAGAACATGAGGACATGCCTCACCCCGCTCCCTGTACGTGCAGGGATGCATCCCGCCCATGCGGTCGTCCCAAAAGCCCACTCCACGCAGCGGGGAGTACAGGACTTCCGCCGCGTTCCGCAGGTCGGCCACCACCTCGCTGGCGCGGAAGTCGCTCTCTGTTTCGATGCGAATGGTCACCTTGCGCATGGCCTGAGCGTTTGCGTCTCCCATGTGTACCTTTCCGAAAACGCGAAAGGCGGAACCGGAGTCCCGCCTCTTTCCCACATTAGTGGAGCCAAAACAACTGCGGAGCAAGCCGGCGTGTCGCCGAAAGCATGAAGAATCCGGAGGACGTCCGTACCCTTCAGCGTGGACGGTAGAGGGACAGATACATGAGCAGCCCCGCGACACTCTTGGCATCCCGTATCTGGCCCGTGCGGATCAGTTCCGGTATGCGCGCCACGGGTGTGGGCACGACCGTAATCTCCTCGTCCTCCTCTGGACGCGCGCCTACCCGGCGGAGGTCGGTGCACAGGAAGGCGTGCAGGTACTCGGTGCAAAAGCCCGGCGCGCTGTAGAAGCCCCCCATGGACTGGAGCCTTCCAGCACGGAATCCCGTCTCCTCCTCCAGCTCCCGCTGCGCGCCCTGCTCAGGAGACTCGCCATCGTTCAGACCGCCCGCGGGGGCCTCCATCAGCTCGGCTTCCACCGCTTTGCGGTACTGCCGCACCAGAATGACGTTGTCCCCGCCGTCCAAAGCCACCATCACGACGGCGGGCTGGTGCTCTACTATCTCGCGCTTGGCCGTGCGTCCGCCGGACAGCTCTATCAGGTCTTCACGTAGATTAAGGATGCGCCCTTTGTAGATGAGGCGCGACTGCTGCGTGCGCTCCGTGCCCACGGCTACGTCAGACGCAGGATGACGGCGATCTCGTTGCACTGGGCGAGCTTGGGGCAACGCAGGCACTCGTGGAAAACCTTGCGGGGCAGGTCCATCAGGTCAACGCGTTCAAAACCCAGCTTCTCGAAGAAGCCGGGGCGCAACGTCAGAGCGAAAACGGCGTGGATGTGCAAGTCCCGCGCCTCCGCGAGGCAGGACTCCACGACGGCCTGGCCCAGGCCGCGCCCCTGCATGTCCTCGACCACCGCCAGCGACTTTACCTCGGCCAGGTCCTCCCAGTAGATATGAAGCGCTCCGCAGGCCACCAGCCGCTCGCCGTCGCGAACGACGTAGAAATCGCGCAGCGCCTCATACACCTCGCCTATGGAACGAAAAAGCAGGTCCCCCTTGCGGGCGTACAGGCCGATGAGCGCGTGAATCTGAGGCACATCCGAAAGGGCGGCCTTCTGACACGTAAGAGACGTCTTGGTGGTCATCCTGCCTTGCCTGCCGCTCCGACCAGCGGGTTGAAAAACTATTCCGCGGCCTTCAGCCACGGAGTATATCTATTCTACCACCCTGCATCTCGTCAGGGCAACATTACTCGTTGCCTTTCGCTTGACGCTAAAAAGCGCAGGGCATATCATGATGCAAACTGCTTACCTTCGCAGGAAACGGCGAGGTCCACAGATGACTGTCCAGGACAAGTTGCGAACGCTACGGCGGACCATCCCACAGGGGCCTCTCGCGTATGGAGTGGCTGTGGTACTGGGCATTCTTGCCGCCGCCCTCGTGTTTTATTACGTCGCGCCGGGCAGACCCTATGTGGGCATCGTCCGCCTTCCCTACTTCCAGATAGACGACTTCAGCACGGCTCAAATTGAGGACGTGCTGAAGTTCGCGGAACGGGACAAGCGCATCAAGGCGCTGGCTATCGAAATTACCAGCCCCGGCGGCTCCGCGGCGGCCAGCGAGCAACTCTATCAGGACATCCTGCGGGTGCGTCAGACGAAGCCAGTGGTGTTTTCCATTGGCTGGATCGCCGCCAGCGGCGGCTACATGATGGCCTCGGCGGGCGACTACATCTATGCCGGGCCTTCCTCCTTTGTCGGCAACGTGGGCGTGATTATCACCCTGCCCGGCTCGGCCCCACCGAGCGAGCAGATCGTGTCAACAGGGCCGTTCAAACTGACCGGCGGCTCGCGGCAGCAGTACATCAGCATGCTGGAGGTATTGAAGGACGCCTTCGTGCGGATAGTCTTCGCGCAGCGCGGCGACCGGCTGAAGCTGAAGCCCGAGGAGCTGTCCGACGGGCGCATTTATCTGGGGATTGACGCCGCCCGCATTGGGGTTGTGGACGCGCTGGGCACCACGGACGACGCCGTAGCCAAGGCGGCTGAATTGGCGGGCCTTCGCAACTACGGCACCGTTGACGTCATTGAGGAATACCGCAAGTCCCTGGGCGTTGCGTATTTTTCAATCCCCAAGCCGTCACCCCCGCTGGCGGCCGCCTCCGCGAACGCGCAACCGGCGCCGCCCGGCGACGAGAGCCGCTACCACAGGTTCTATTATCTTTATGTTGAACCCACAAAGTAGGACACCGTGAGAAAGTTCGCCATCTTTCTCCTTGTGGCTGTCCTGACCTTCCTGGTCATGGCCATCGTTTTCTATCAGGGCCTCTACGTGTCCACGGCCAGGACGCCCCAGGTGCTGGACCTGGCCGTCCCCCGCCTCATATCTCCGGCTGTAGCGGAGTCACCGGTCACGCCTCGCCACGGCACGCTGGTAGTGGACACGCTCCACGCCAATGAATTCGCGGAAGACGAGGTGAGCGCCTTCTTGAGCCGCATCACGGACCGCGGGTTCACCGTGGAATGGGCGCGGGGCAGCAGCGCCGAAGACCGCGGCCAGGCGCTGGCCGCTCGGCTGCGGGGCGCGGACGCCCTCCTGTCCGTCATGCCGGGCGCTCCCTATTCCGCGACGGAGATTGACGTCGTACGGGACTTCGTGCGCCGCGGCGGCAAGGTGATGCTGGTGGCGGACCCCACCCGCCCCAGCCGCGTGAACACCCTGTCCAGCGCCTTTGGCATCACCGTGGAGGACGACTACCTCTACAACGTCAAGGAGCACGACGCCAACTTCAAGAACGTCATCTTCCGCAATTTCCGACCTCACCCCCTCACGCGTGGGCTGCGGCAGGTCGTCTTCTACACCAGCTCGTCGCTGCGCGCGGCGTCGGGGGGCCTCATCTTCGGCGACGAGAACACCGTGTCCTCCATGGTGGAACGCGGCGCCAACCCCTTCGCAGTGGCGGCGGAGGCAGCCCAGGGACGCTTTATCGTGCTGAGCGACCTGACCTTCATGACCGACCCCTTCAACGCCAACGCCGATAACGGCCTGTTCATGTCCAACCTGGCCGACTATCTGACCACATCTGAGCGCACCTTCGTCCTGGCGGACTTCCCCGGAGTCTTTCGGGACGCCGTGGACGTGGTCGCAACGCGGCCCGCGCTGGTGACAGCGGCCAGCGACATGAAGGAGGTCCTGACCACGGGGGGCAGGACGGTGAACATCAAAACGGAAGAAGACCCTCTGCGCGACAGCGTCATTCTGGCCCTGTGGAGCGACGCCGGCAGGGTTGAGCAGTACCTGCGGGAGCAGCGCATCACAGTAAGCGGCACGGTGCGCACACCGTTCACCGCCGACTTGAACCGGAGCGGGGCCCAGATATTCTCGCTCACGTCGTCAGGCGGACGCTACGTGCTTCTGGTCATGGCGGAGAACGAGGTCAGCATTCGGGACGCTGTAGAGCAACTCCGCGGCGGGAACTTCCGGCGGCGGCTCGTCAGCGACACCCTCGCCATCATCACCTTCCCGCAGCCGACGCCGACGCCATCGCCGGCCGCCACGGCAACGCCGCTGCCGACTCGTGTGCCGACCCCTACGCCGCGATCACCGCCGCCGACTCCGACGCCAGCGCCGACGCCCACGCCGGAGCCGCCGCCGACGCCATCACCGACACCCAGCCCAACGCCATCAGGCAAATAACGTGAGGAGGGGAGGATTTCCACCTATGGCCAAGTTCTGGTTTTCTCTAGCAGTCCTTGCCCTCGTTCTGGTCATTGGAGTGGCCGCGGGAGCGCTCGGAGCGCGCCAGCTCCGGCCGGCGGTTCCGAGCCGTGAGCCAGAGGCCGCCAGTCTTGTACCCACCCCAACGCGCGCCTCTACTACTCCCGCGCCGGTCGCCATCCCCCCTCAACCTACGCCCACGCCGGACAACAGTCGCCAGCTTATCGGCTCCTTCGCAATGTCGAACCAGGGCGTCTCCCAGCAGTGGACCGCCTTCCGCCAGGAGTTCCAGCAGTGGCGCACCTCCGAGACCACGTGCAGCGCGGCGGCCATGACCCAGGACCTGCGGAACTGGGTCACCCGCTTCGATGGCCTGCGCGACCGGACCATCAGCCTTAACCGGACATCCCTGACGCGGCCCGTGGTGGAGTCGCTCGCCGACGTGGCCAACCAGCAGGAACAGTCCCTGCAGCGGCTGCGCGACTCGTGGCGGCCCGGAGACCAGGGCGCCTTTGCGGTGTACGAGCGGGACCGCCAGGATTCCCAGCAGTCGCGCCGCGGGGTCATAGACCAGGCCGCGCGACTCAAGACTGTCAAGGTCTCCGAGCAGCAGCAGGCGGTTGTGCAATTCCGCTCCGCCTGGGATAACGCCGCCTCTGACTGGGACAGTTTTCATACCGAATGGGACGCTTGGCGCGGACGGGAGGCGAGCAGGGCTGTCGCCCAGACCGCGGCGGACCTCCAGGTCTTCACCCAGCGATTCCAGGGCATATTCGCACGGATTCAGGCCCTCCCCCGGTCTTCGGTGGTCGTCTCAACCGCGGAGGCTCTCATCAGAGCGGGCGACAGGGAGACGGGCGCTCTGGTGCGCCTGCGAGACAGGTACAAGCCGGACGACCCCACACTCTTTGAGACGTTCGAGCGTGACCGGCGCGTCGCGATGACGGAGCGGCGGACCGCCGCGGATGCGCTCACGCAACTGGCGCAGCGCATCGCCTTAGACCGGCAGGACGAGCTGGACGCGTTCAGCGACACGTTCGCCACGTTGACGCGCGATTGGGACGCCTTCTCCAACGACTACGATAGCTGGCGGAACCAGAACGGCAACTGCAAACGTGACGACGTGTCCACCAAGCTGGATGGCTTCGTCCAGAAGTTCCGGGGCATCACGGCCAGCGCCCAGGCGCTCCGCCGCGACTCGCCGGCCCGGCCTCTGGCCGACCTCCTTGCGGACGCGACGCTTCGAGAGTTGACCGCCCTTCAGTCCCTGCGGGACACCTGGGCCCCGTACGACGGCGCCGCGTGGCAGGCCTACGAGCGGGAGCAAATAGCCATTGACGACATGCGCGCCCGCGTGGCCGTCGGACTCCAGACGCTGGCCGAGCGCTACAGCGTGACGCTGGCCGCCACTCCAGCGTCAGCCACGGGGTCGGCGCAGCCGGCAAGCGGGCGGTAGCGCAAACGAGGGACGGCAGGCCGAGACGCGGGGTCCGGGAAACGGGGCGGGATACGGTGGTGGGCCTCTGTGGACACTACTCGAACCTTCTGCGGCCCGACCTGGTGCTAAGGCTTAGAGAACTCTTGGCCAGCGGTCAGTGACTCTGCTGGTCGTCTGGTAAAACATCTCATCCGCTTTCTTACGCCTCACAACCCCAACACCTGCCGCAGCTTAGCCTCGATTCCGCGCATGTCGGACTCAGCAAGTGCGCCCAGTCGCCGGGAGACCATGGATTGTTTTGTCGTTCTGATTATCCCCGTGACCACGGAGGGATAGAGGAGACCAGCCTCCTCCCACTTGGAGATACTATGGTCGCCAATCAGAAGGCGACCAACATTGCTCGTGATAGCTGCAATAATAGTTTCTTGCCTGCCCTGATGATAGGCATCTGAGCTTACCACCAGTGCGGGTCTGCGTTTCACTCCGGTCTCCTCTGAGAACACGAAGTTAACCAGGACCACGTCTCCGCGCTTATATTGTGTCGTAGGCGGCATCCTTTTCGTTGCTCCAAAGCTCAGCTAGCAGTGGGTCGCCAGCAGCGGAAAGCGCTATTAAGGCTTCGATCTCCCGCTGCTCAGCCCCACTTTCCAAGGGCTGGGGCACCTTGTCCAAGTCCTCCTTGCGGAAGCGACGGGTGCGCCCCTTGCTCAGAATGTGCGTGCGGAGACGGCCCTCCTTGCTTAGCTTGTAAATCGTCCGCCTTGAAACGCCGAGGTATTTAGCGGCTTCTTCCACCGTGTACCATTCCTTCAGCATCACCATAGGTGTCTCACTCTCCCTAACCGGGAATTCTCCGTCCGCTCAGAGCACATACTAGCACAAGGGCGCACACCGTGACAAGCGTAAGATGGCAGAATCCGTGACGCTGGCCGCCACTCCAGCGTCCGCCACGGCGTCGCAGCCGGCAAGCGGGCGTTAGCGCAAACGAGGGAGACGGCAGGCCGAGACGCGGGGTCCGGGAAACGGGGCGGGATTCGGTGGTGGGAATCCCTGGACAGTGCTCGAACTTCTTGCGGGCCGACTTGGCACCGAGGCTGAGAGGACTGCTGTTGAGGTGTTCGTTTACCGTAGCTCGGTAGCGATGGGCTGCTTAGGTGGAGCGCCTTACTGTTCAGCCGTAAGTAAGGACTCGACGGTAGTTGGCTCAACCCTTACCAGCTCGTTTAGGACACGGATGGCCCAGTGGTAGATGTCATTTTCGTAGAGGTAGGCCCTCATGCGCTTCATCCGTCGGTCCTGCTCGGAAGGGTGCATCTCTAGCCCCTGCCTGATCGTCTGGGCGAGTTGTTCGGTATCGTAAGGGTTCACGAGAAGGGCATCAGTGAACTCGGTAGCAGCCCCTGTGAACTTGCTGAGGATGAGCACGCCCTTTCCATCGGTCTTCGCCGCCACGTACTCCTTGGCTACAAGATTCATCCCGTCGTGAAGGGAACTGACGATGCACAGGTCAGCCAAGGAGTAGAGGGCCCACAAGGAGGTGCTGGGGAAATAGCGGTGCAGGTAAATGATAGGTTGCCAGAGGCCCGTCTTGTGGCGCCAGTTCACCTCCTCTACCAGGCGTTGAACCTTGTCTTCCTCATCTCGGTACTCTTCGACCTGTGAGCGGCTGGGGACTGCCACTTGGATAAAGGTAAACTTCCCCTTGTACTCCGGGTGCGAACCCAGGAAGCGGTCTATAGCTCTTAGCCGCTCCGGAATACCCTTGGTGTAGTCCAGTCGGTCAACACCCAATCCGATATAGCCGTTGGGGATGGCTAGTTCCTGCAGAAATCGCGCCCGCTCCCGTTGGACCGGCGGGCTGGCAACGCCCTGCGAGATGGCCTCAAAATCAATACTGATGCCGAAAGGCCTGACCAAGCTTTGGCGTCCCCGGCGCGTAACACTGTATCGTCCGTAGTCCACACGGCTTTCGACAGTCCTGTCCACGGTCGCCAGGAAGTTGTTGCAGTGGTAGCGTGTATGGAAGCCCAGGAGATCGGCGCCCAGGAGGCCCTCAATGATATGTTCGGCCCAGGGGCACGTCCGAAATACCTCACTGGTAGGCCAGGGTATATGCCAGAAATGAGCCACGGTGACATTGGCCCCAGCATCCCTCAGTAGCCTGGGAACAAGAGCCAGATGGTAGTCCTGCAGGAAGACAAAGGCCCTCTTTCCTCTTGTCTCTTCTAGAATGGCCTTGGCAAACAGGCGGTTCACTTCCTCATAGCACTTCCACTCATCCGCGTCAAACTTGGGGCGGACATAGACCGTGTGGCACAGGGGCCAGAGGGCGCTATTGCTGAAGCCGTTGTAATAGCGCTCCTCCTGCTGCTTGGTGAGCCAGAGGCGGCGCAGAGTATAAGCAGGTCTGTCCGGTGGCACAGGAATCCGGCCATAGGTATCACTGACCTCGCGGTCCGCATTGCCGCTGCCCACGGCAACCCAGACTCCTCCGAGAGAACGCATGATCGGGTCCAGGGCAGTGGTCATGCCGCTGGCAGGCTTGTCCCAGTGGATGGACCGACCCTCAAAGGAGTGAATGTAGGGCTCCCTGTTAGAGGCGACCACAAATGTGACATCCCCAAACTTGCTCTGGGCCAGGAACTTCAGGTCCTGGCTGCTCCTGCTGTGCTCGGTTACTGTATCTTCCCCTAGGACAGAATCCAGCAAGGGGCTCTGAATCTCTTCTTTCCTGAAGCGGCGTGCGACTCGTCTTACCACCTCCCGCTCCACCCCTTCAACCAAGTCCACATCCTCAACCTGGCAAAGGACCACAAAGGAGCTACCCGGAGATGTTGTGTCTGAGGCCATTCTTATCTCGGGAGCCACGTCAGGCGCCAGGCCAGGGAGCTCGTGCACCGCCTGCTGAAGCTCGTCTGCAAGAATGGACTTTATGGCCTCAGGAGACGGGCCTCTGGTGACCACGATGGGAATGGTCAGCGCGGTGCGCTTGCTGGGTAGATGAAAGTTGGTCACGATCATCCTGGCCAGGCGCCGGTTGGGGATGACCACCAGGTTATTGGCAGGAGTCAGGATTCTCACATCCTGCCAGGTGACGGACTCGACGTGCCCGGCCACACCGTTTTCAAGGCGGACGAAGTCACCGATCCTCAGATGCTGCCGCCGCATCAAACGGAAGTAAAAGAAGAGGTCGGAAGCGCTGTCCTGCAGCACTAGGAGAAGAGGGATTGCACCCAGCGCACCGAGGCCCAGAAGAGGGGTGACGGAGATATTAATCTCAGCCACCAGGATCAGGAGTGTGAGATAGCCGAAACTGAGGAGGGCGCTTACCTGAGCGAATTTAACAAGGGGCTGCGGCGTCTTTGCTGCTGCCAAGAAATGACCAACAAGGCGCCATACCCCTTCCGTCATTGTGGCACCCATCAGAACTATCAGCATGCCCAAAAGCGCTTCTGCCAGTGGTTGGGATAAGCTGGTCTCCATGGCGCCAGCCAGCTTTGCTGCAAAAAAGGCACAACCGAGCAGACCCCATATACGCAATAGCGTGAGGGATCGCTCCAATAGGGAACTCAAGCCCTCCACTTGCATGTGCCCCAGGCCCCCTTTTAGCAGGGAGCGGGCGGTAGCCAGCAGGCGGAGCCACGCCAGGACCAGGATGATGAAGGAAGCACCGCCCGTGGCTACCTGACCCCAGGGAGTGCTAGTCATACTTTCCAGCATCTAAAGAGAACCTCGCTGCAAGGGCTATATGCTGGCCTGATAAGAGTTGCCGGAGGCCATCACCAAGGGAATTCTATCGTTTACGCGAAATGCTCACAAGGCGCCTGAGGAAGATTTCAACGCTTGTGGTTGAGGGCAAAAAGAAAGCAGCTGCCGAGTCGGCTTTCTCACCTATGAAAATCCCAATCCCTCCCATGTCGCGAACAGCGCGGAAAGCTGGCTCATCAAAGGTGTCGTCACCCAGGAAGATGCATACTCCCGGCCCGTAGTCTCCAGAAAGGCTCAGCTTCGCCAAGTGCCGGAGACAGGCCCCTTTGTCCCAGGGCAGCGCAGGTTGGACCTCCACTACCTCCTTGCCCTGGAGCACATTGACCTTGCGCATGGCAACAAAGGGATCTAGCGCTTGGCCGCATAAGCGTAGACAAGTTTGTTTCACTCCTACAGGCGCTTGACGATAGTGCACGCTGATGGAGATTCCCTTGTTTTCCAGGACAACACCATGTAAACGTTTGAGCTTCTCGCCCAGTGCTTTCCCAGCTTCTTGTACAGCCCCACTGGCTTCTTCAGCGCCGGGAGCCATCCATAGGCGTCCTTCTATCTCGACTTCCAGTCCGTGATTCCCACCGTAGATAGCTCGAGGGATTTCAACCCTCCGGCGCACATCTGTAAGGGCTCGTCCGCTCACGATAGCGATGCGGTAGTCCGGTCTCTCGGCCAGCGCCCTGAGGAGCGCGAGGGTACGAGGGGGTATGGCTGCCTGGGTAGGGTCCTCCACTATTGGAGCCAGGGTTCCATCGAAATCCAGGGCCAAGAGCACCCTGGAGGTGCGAGACAGCCTCTTGCGAAGGCTACTCCAGACCGGTGCGCTCAGGGCAGACTGCATCGCATCAACACCTTTACTTGAAAAACAGCAGCGTGAGCACCAGGAACACCAGCATCAAGACAATGGTGGGCCAGCCTGGACTCGAACCAGGGACCTCGGTCTTATCAGGACCGCGCTCTAACCGCCTGAGCTACTGGCCCACAAGCGTGGAGTATAGCTTTAACAGCTTCCGCGGTCAAGGCCGCCTGGTGACAGTGTCAGTGGTCAATTCCTAACGTCCGCGCGCTTCCCCGAACAGCTAAGGACTGGCATGACCACTGACCAATGATAGAGGTCCCACGCCTCGCCGCGCATCGCCCTCGCCACGGCTTGCCCCCTGTTGCACAACCGCGCCGCGCGTGTTATTCTAAAACCAGGGTTGTTGACTCCCTGACTCGACAAACCCGACAGCGCGGAGGCAGCAGTCATGCCAGCACAACGAGTCATATCCCGGCGAGAAGGGCTTGCCGACTCCGAATACAAGTGGGGCTTCGTCACCGACGTTGACGCCGACGTCGCCCCCAAGGGCCTGAACGAGGACATCGTCCGTCTTATCTCGGCGAAGAAGGGCGAGCCTGACTGGATGCTGGAGTGGCGGCTCCGCGCCTACCGCCACTGGACCAAGCTGAATTACGAAGAGCCGACGTGGGCCATGATTCATCATCCCCCCGTTGACTTCCAGGATATCATCTACTATTCCGCTCCCGTCTCCAAGAACAGCGGCCCCAAAAGCCTGGATGAAGTGGACCCGGAGATGCTGAAAGCGTTCGGCAAGCTGGGCATTCCGCTTGAGGAGCAAAAGAAGATCGCCGGTGTGGCCGTGGACGCGGTCTTCGACAGCGTCTCCGTCGCGACCACGTACAAGAAGACACTGGAGAAGCACGGGGTCGTCTTCTGTTCCTTCAGCGAGGCCGTCAGGAACCACCCGGACCTGGTGCGGAAGTACCTCGGCTCCGTGGTCCCCTACTCGGACAACTTCTACGCCGCCCTCAACTCGGCGGTGTTTAGCGACGGCTCCTTTGTCTACATCCCCAAGGACGTGCGCTGCCCGCTGGAGCTGATGACCTACTTCCGCATCAATCAGGCGGACTCCGGGCAGTTCGAGCGGACGCTCATCGTCGCCGACGAGGGCGGCTACGTCAGCTACCTGGAGGGTTGCACCGCGCCCATCCGCAAGAAGAACCAGTTGCACGCCGCGGTGGTGGAGCTTGTCGCGCTGGACAACGCCCAGATCAAGTACTCCACGCTCCAGAACTGGTATCCGGGCGACAAGGAAGGCAAGGGCGGCGTCTACAACTTCGTCACCAAGCGCGGGAAAGCCCAGGGCAGAAACTCCAAGATCTCCTGGACGCAGGTGGAGACGGGCTCCGCCATCACGTGGAAGTATCCCAGCGTCATCCTGCAGGGCGACAACTCGGTCGGCGAGTTCTACTCCGTGGCGCTGGTGAACAACTATCAGCAGGCGGACACGGGCACCAAGATGACCCACCTAGGGAAGAACACCAAGAGCACGATCATCGCCAAAGGCATCTCCGCCGGACACGGGCAGAATACGTACCGCGGGCTGGTCAAGATCATGCCCTCGGCGGAGAACGCACGGAACTTCACCCAGTGCGAGTCCCTGCTCATCAAGGACAACTGCGGCGCCCACACCGTGCCCTACATCGAGGTGCGCAACCCGACGGCCCGGGTGGAGCATGAGGCCTTCACATCCAAGGTCAACGAGGAGCAGCTCTTCTACTGCCAGCAGCGGGGCATGTCCCCGGAGGACGCGCACTACATGATTATCAACGGCTTCTGCAAGGACGTCTTCAAAGAGCTGCCGATGGAGTTCGCCGTGGAGGCCCAGAAGCTCCTCGGCGTCTCGCTCGAGAGCGGCGTGGGCTAATGGGCATCACGCACGACAGGCATGTAGGGGCGAACCGGCCCGCTTTGCGGTCCCACCGGCGCCCCTCTTTTCAACGGATGGACGGAATGCTCGAGATCAAGAACCTCTGCGCCCGCGTCGAGGAGAAGGAGATCCTGAAGGGGATCAACCTCTCCATCAAGCAGGGCGAGGTCCACGCCATCATGGGCCCCAACGGCTCGGGGAAGAGCACCCTCGCCCACGTCCTGGCGGGACGCGACGGGTACGAGGTGACCTCTGGCCAGGTCTTCTT
>JAUSIH010000018.1 GCA_030648205.1 Dehalococcoidia bacterium
TGGTGGTCCGCGCCAAGCAGAAGCCCACTCCCGCGAACCAGGTTCGGCTGGACGTCGTCATCCTGCCTCTGGACGGCTCGCGTCTGGCGGAGCAGGCCATCCCCCACGCGACCGCGCTGGCTGGCGCGATGTCCATGAAGCTAAAGCTGGTAAGGGTCACCCCCTTCGCGCAGGACCTGTACATGTACACTGACTATCCGATAGGCGCGTACGCGGAGGGCTATGAGGAGGCCATGAAGTCCCTGGATACGGAGGCGGTGAAGTACCTGAGCAACGTGTCCAAGAGGTTGCAGAAGCAGGGTGTGTCCTCGGTGGAGCAGACGCTCCTGCGCGGCAATCCGGCGGACGCCATCGTGGACATTGCGCAAAAGACGGAGGACAACTTGGTCGTCATGACCACGCATGGCCGCTCCGGCGTAGGCCGCTTTCTGATGGGCAGCGTGGCCGACAGGGTTGTGCGTTATTGCGGCGACCCCGCCCTGATCATCCGCGCCACTGGCGCCGCAAAAGGAGCCAAAAAAGGAGCCCGCTGATGCCTCTTCTTCATAGCCATATCTACAAGCTGACGGCCTACCCCAAGGACATCCACCTGCGGGACGGCGTCCGTATGACTCTGAAGCCCATGACATCGGAGGACGCGGATGCTCTGCAGCAGTTCTTCCTGCAGATGCCTGCGGAGGAGCGGCACTACCTCAAGGAAGACGTCACGTCTCCCAAGGTGATCAAACGCTGGGCGGACGAGTTGGACTACGACAGGGCCTTGCCCCTTCTGGCCTGGGTGGATGGGAGGGTCGTAGCCGATGGGAGTCTGCACCGGACTCGGACCATGGCCCGGCGCCATGTGGGGGAGCTGCGCATCGTGGTGGACCCGGCGTTCCGCCTGCGGGGACTGGGCACGATCCTCATGCATGAACTGGCCGCCATCGCTCGGGAGCACGGCCTGGAGCGCCTGATGTTCGAGGCGGTGGGGGGAATGCAGGATGAGGCGGTGAAGGCGGCGGAGTTCATGGGGTTCACGCAGATAGCGGTTCTGACAGGATATGGCAAGGACCTGAACGGCCACCCCCGCGACATCATCGTCATGGAGACGCCGCTTGGGAAGTGGTTCGACTGGTGGAACTTCTAGGGGCGTAGCCGCCGTTCCGGTCGGGCCACCGCCTCACAAGAGCGGCGGCCGCGGGCCGTCGCTGCCGACGTGGTGACCAGCGCGGACGCTGACGCGACTCCAGCCCGGTGCGCCGCGTCCGCAGAGGCCGGCGCCCGCTATTCTGCCGCTCTCAAACAGGCTGCTGATGAGCGCCACAGTCCATCCCCAGTGGCACACCCTCTCCTCGGCGGAGGTCCTGACGGCCCTGGGGACCAGCGGCCGGGGGCTGTCTCGGCAGGAGGCCGCCGCGCGGCTGGTCCGGTACGGTCCGAACATCATACGTCGTGGCGGCGGCGTCAACCCCTGGGCCATCCTGTTCCATCAGTTTGCCAGCCCGCTCATATACATCCTGCTTGTGGCGCTTGGGGTCACGCTGGCCATTGAACACTGGGTTGACTCCATCGTCATCGGCGCGGTGGTCGTGCTCAACGCCGTCATTGGATTCACCCAGGAGTTTCGGGCCGAGAACGCCATGCAGGCGCTTCTGGCGCTTGTTTCGCCCCGCGCGCGTGTCGTGCGGGACGGGAGGGACGATGAGGTGGACGGCAAGAGCCTTGTCCCCGGCGACATCGTGCTTTTGCAGTCGGGCGCGCTGGTGCCCGCCGATCTGCGCCTGCTCGTTTGCACGCGCCTGAACGTTGACGAGTCGCCCCTCACCGGCGAATCGCTGTCCGTGACGAAGTCGCCGGAGCCTCTTGACGTGTCCCGCTCCATCCCGCTTGGGGACCGGAAGAACATGGCGTTCATGGGGACGACGGTAGCGTCGGGTAGGGGCGTGGGTGTTGTGGTGGCGACAGGCGGCGGCACGCAGGTCGGCTCCATCGCCCGCGATCTGCGCCGCACGACCCGGGCGGAAACCCCGCTGCAGGCCCGCATGGCCCAGTTCGGTCGCCTGACCGGCATCGCCGTGCTGGGCGCCAGCGCTGCCGTGTTCGCGCTCGGCATAGCCCTGGGCGAACCCCTGTCCCATATGTTTCTGGTCGCCGTCGCCGTGTCCGCCATTCCGGAGGGCCTACCCGTGGCGATGACCATCGTCCTGGCCGTGGGCGTGCACCGTATGGCGAAGCGGAACGCCATCGTGCGCCGTCTGGCGGCAGTGGAGACTCTGGGGAGCTGCACGGTCATCGTGTCCGACAAGACGGGCACGCTGACGGAAAACCAGATGACGGTGCAGGAGATCTTCGCCGGAGGAAGGCGCTATGTCGTGACGGGCGCCGGGCGCAGCCTGGAGGGAAACGTTCTGGTGGACGGCGCCCCAGCCCGCGTTGAGGCGGACATGCCCCTATACCTCACGCTGCAGGCGGGTGCGCTCACCAACGAGGCATCTCTCCGGGTGGAGGATGGAGGGGTCCTCGCGCATGGCGACCCCACGGAGTCCGCCCTGCTGGTGGCTGCGGCAAAGGCGGGCCTCTCGCACGACGACCTGCTCCTCCGGTACCCCAGGCTCGCCGAGGTGCCTTTTGAACCGGAGCGGCAGTTCTCCGCGAGCGTTCACATGGATGGCGGCCGGGAACGGGTCATGGTGAAGGGGGCGCCGGAGCGGGTGCTGGAGATGTGCGGCACGTGGATGACTCCCGAAGGGCCGCGCCCGCTCGACCGCGACGCCATGGCCACCGAGGCCATGCGGATGGCTGAGCAGGGGTTCCGTGTGCTTGCGATGGCGTATGGCGAAGGGGCGGACGCCGCCGCGCTGGCCCGGGCCGGCGCGCCTGAGGGCCTCATGTTTCTGGGCCTCCAGGGCATGATGGACCCGCCGCGTCAAGAGGCGGCCCGCGCCGTGGCGGCGTGCAAGCGGGCGGGCATCCGTGTGCTGATGGTCACGGGCGACCATGCGGCGACGGCGGCGGTGATAGCGCGCAGGCTGGATATAGACGGAGCATCGGGCGACGTCCGCACCGGCGCCGAACTGGAGGCCATGTCAGACGACGGTCTGGCCGCCGTCCTGCGTCGCGTTTCGGTGTACGCGCGGGTCAGCCCCGTCCAGAAGCTGCGGATTGTGGACCTGCTGCGACGGCAGGGGCACATCGTCGCTGTGACAGGCGACGGCGTCAACGACGCGCCCGCGCTGCGATCAGCGCACATCGGCGCGGCGATGGGACTGTCCGGCACGGACGTTGCGAAGGAGGCCAGCGACATCGTCCTGACGGACGACAACTTCGCCACTGTCTATGCCGCGGTGGAGGAGGGACGCACCTCTTTCGCCAATATCCGCAAGGTGACGTTCCTGCTTGTATCCGTGGGCGTGGGCGAGCTCATTACCATACTGACCGGCCTTGCGCTGGGGCTTCCGTTGCCCTACCTTCCCGTACAGATACTGTGGCTCAACCTTGTGACGAACGGCATCCAGGACATCGCCCTGGCCTTCGAACCCGGCGAGCCGGAGCAGGGAAGCAAGCCCCCGCGGGACTCCAACGAGGGAATACTGTCAGGCTTTCTGGGAGAGCGCCTGCTCCTCGTGGGCGCGGTGCTGACGGCGGGAACGCTCGGCATATTTGTGTGGGAGCTGACGCACGGGGCGACGCTGGCGTATGCGCAGGTCGCCGCGCTGACGACGATGGTGGTGTTCCAGAACTTCCACGTGGGGAACTGCCGCTCCGAGGAGGTCTCCGTCTTCCGGAAGAGCATCTTCTCCAACCGCTTTCTGCTGCTGGGCGTTCTTGGCGCCCTGGCCGTTCACCTGGGAGCGATGTACTTTTCGCCCATCCGGTTTCTCCTGGGCCTGGAGCCGCTGTCCCTCGACTCCTGGGTCCGTCTCGTGGTGGTCGCTTCCTCCGTCCTTGTAGCGGTGGAGGTGCATAAGATCGCCCGCCGACCGCGTGCGCGCGGGGAGAGGCCGCGCCCTTCGTAGTCTGGGCTGCTGCTCATTCTGGTCGCGCCGTGAATGCGCTTCCTTTGTCACGCAGTCCCGCGCGATTGCTCTTTTTCATTCTAATTCTTAAACTACTTTCGCTTGACGTTTGGCAAGACGGGAGAGCGTCAGGGGTAAAGACGGGCAAGTCCAGCACGCCAGAATCTTAAACTGGTCTAAATATTGTCAAGAAACTTCTTGACAATCGGCGATTTGTCGTTTACACTCACCGCAAGTTGTGGCATTGCCGCAGGGGGACGACCTCGCGGCAGGGCCTCCGGGAGTGCCGTCCAAGGAAGACAAGGCGCTTCTTAGGAAAGGAGAACGCGTCCAATGAATACGGAACAGCAGGGTCAGTCGCCTCAGCCCATTGATGTCGGGGCCAAGCTGAAGGTGATGGGTGTGGGCGGAGGCGGTTGCAACGCGGTGCGCCGGATGTTCCAGCAGAACGTCCGCGGCGTTGACCTGTACGCGGTGAACACGGATATCAAGGCGCTGATGATGATGGACTTGCCCAACCGCATCCAGTTGGGCAGCAAGCTTACCCGCGGGCTGGGCGCCGGCGCCGAGCCGAACGTCGGTCGGCAGGCAGCCGAGGAGAGCATGGAGGAGCTGCGGGAAGCACTGCGCGGCGCGGACATGATCTTCATCGCCGCGGGCATGGGCGGCGGCACGGGCACCGGCGCCGCGCCGGTTGTGGCGGAGATCGCCAAAGAGACGGGCGCGCTGACGGTCGCCATCGTCACTCTGCCGTTCGCCTTTGAGGGCGGCAAGCGTATGGCCCAGGCTCAGGAGGGGCTGGCCCGCCTCCGGCAGAACGTGGACACCCTGATAGCCATCAACAACGACAAGCTTCTGGCCGCCACGCCCAAGAAGACCAGCGTGGACGCAGGGTTTCAGATGGCGGACGATATCCTTGTGCACGCGGTGCGCTCCATCTCGGACCTGATTACCATGCCCGGCGAGATTAACGTGGACTTCGCGGACGTGCGGACCATCATGCGGGCCGGCGGGCCGGCCATCATGGCCATTGGTCAGGGCAGCGGTGAGAACAGGGCCGTGGAAGCGGCGCGCGCCGCCATCAACAATCCCTTGCTGGAGCTCTCAATAGAGGGGGCCAAGGGCGTGCTGCTCAACATCACGGGCGGAAACGACCTCACGCTGGCCGAGGTCAACCTTGTAGCGGACACTATCGCCAAGGCTGTTGACCCGGATGCGCACATCATTTTCGGCGTCGTCAAGGACTCGAAGGCGGACAAGACTGTGCAGGTCACGGTCATCGCCACAGGCGTCAGCGAGGTTTCGCAGTCAGTGCCGCACATCCGCTCCAGGCAGGGAGAGCAGTCGGCCAATAGCCTGTCGATCGGCAAGGAGCCGGAGGTAGCGATTGATTACGATGCGCCTGCCTACATGCGCTCCGGGAAGGCGCGCTTCCGCTAGAGGTCGCACAGAGGGGGCTCTGGGCTAAGCGGGCGGCGCGCGTCCGGAAGGGCGTGCGGGGTGCGGCGCATGGCCCATGCGGCGTACTTCGGAGGACAATCTAGGCGCAAGGACTAGAAGCGCATATCTTCGCGCTGTTATCGGGCCGGGAGGCCGCTGTGGGACGCCCTCACAGCGGCCTCCGCTTTTGTCCTCAAGGGCGGATCTCCTTTATGGTCGGTCTGACGTCGCGGACCTGGACATGAGCACGACTTCAACTGCGTCAACCAGAACAAGCTGAGCGTGTGGCTGGACCTGACGCGCCCGGAGTCCGTGGCTATCGTCAGACACCTGGCGCGGACATCTGACGTTGTGGCGGAGAAGGTCGTCTACTAGCCGCGACGCCTTAACATGCCGTTAAAAAACGCAGCTTACGCTAAGCGGGAACACGCACGTCGGGCGAGGTGAAACCGTATGTCCCGCAAGCGCATTGCGTTCCTCTGCACTGGCAACTCCCGCCGCAGCCCAGATGGCGGAGGGTTGGGCGAAGGCCCTCGCAAGCGACCGCTGGGAGGTCTACAGCGCGGGTATAGAGGCGCATGGCGTGAACCCCCGCGCCGTCGCCGTCATGGCGGAGGCTGGCGTGGACATCAGCGGCCAGACATCCAAGACCATTGATTACCAACGGCTGCAAGAGCAGAATGTCATTATCACGCTCTGCGGCGACTCCGAGGAGCGCTGTCCGGTGACGCCGCCGACGGCGCTGAAGTTTCACTGGAGCCTTCCCGATCTGGCCAGGGCCATCGGCTCCGAGGATGAGATCATGGCACGGTTCCGCCAGGTGCGCGACGAGCTCTGCGACCGCATCAAGGCGCTCGTCGCCATGCAGGAGCAGACCGCCTAAACACGCATTCAGAATCTCGCCGTCAAGAGGCAGTAATGCACTCCCACGGGTCAGCCGCCACGGGGTCACGTCTTTCGGTCCTGGACCGCTTTCTCACGCTCTGGATATTCCTCGCCATGGTGATGGGCGTGGGCATGGGCTATTTCTACCCGCGCAGCGCGGGGCTACTCTCCGGCCTTCAAGCGGGCACGACATCCATCCCCATTGCCGTGGGACTTATCCTGATGATGTACCCGTCGCTCGCCAAGGTGAGATACGAAGAACTCGGGCGTGTCTTTCGCGACTGGCGCGTGCTGACCGTTTCCCTCGTGCAGAACTGGGTCATCGGCCCGCTGCTCATGTTCTTCCTTGCCGTCCTCTTTCTGCGCGGCTTTCCGGACTACATGGTGGGCGTCATCATGATCGGCCTGGCGCGGTGCATCGCCATGGTCATCGTGTGGAATGAGCTCGCCAGAGGGGACAGGGAGTACGCCGCGGGCCTTGTGGCGTTAAACTCCCTGTTTCAGATCGTCTTCTACTCTATCTACGCCTATGTCTTCGTCACGGTGCTGCCGCGCTGGTTTGGTCTCAGTGGGAGCGTGGTCAACGTGTCTATTCGCCAGATCGCCGAGAGCGTATTCATCTACCTGGGCATCCCCTTCCTTGCGGGCGTCATCACGCGCATTGTGCTCATAAAAGCCAAGGGGCGCACGTGGTATGAGGAGAAGTTCATCCCGCGCATCAGTCCCCTGACGCTGGCCGCCCTGCTGTTCACCATCCTCGTGATGTTCTCCCTCAAGGGGGAATATATTGTGCAACTGCCTCTTGACGTTGTGCGCATCGCGATTCCACTTGTCATCTACTTTGTCGTGATGTTCCTCGTGGCCTTTTACATGAGCAAAAGGGTCGGTGCGGACTACTCGAAGACGGCGGTCATCTCATTCACCGCCGCGAGCAACAACTTTGAGCTGGCCATCGCCGTGGCGGTGGGCGTCTTCGGCATCAACTCGGGCCAGGCGTTCGCCGCGGTCATCGGCCCCCTGGTGGAGGTGCCGGTGCTCGTCAGCCTCGTGAACGTGGCGCTGTACTTCCAGAGGCGCTATTTCACCGCCGCGCCCGAGCCGACGGGGGAGCCACGCGCCAGTTAAAACGGAAGGCCCCGCAGCGTGAGGCCTCCTGTGTCGCTGCTGGGCAAACACGTGTCCTACGTCTTAGGCATGCGGTCCCGCGAGATCGAGCGGCTGGTGGCGGAGCAGGTAGTGTTTTGAAGGGGATAACAGGAAAGGCTCGTCTGAGGTGGGAGAATCGAAAGTGGCCTCTCCGTAGTGGATAGGGACGCCCCTACGTGTTGTTTCGCTTAGAGAGGGCTACCTTTCGTCCACAATGGTGGGCCTCTGTGGACAGCACTCGAACCTACTGCCTGCGGCCCGACCTTATGTCCAGGCTGAGGCAACTCTTGGCTCAGCACTAGCCTCCGCCGGTGGTTCTGGTCATCTCATGTAAGTCCTGAGCGAAGAAAGAAGGTTATTGTTAGCTGTTTCTACGTGCCTGGATAAGTCATCGCCTTCCGCTGAGTAAACGGTATTGCGCAGGCCCTTGATCCAATCTGTGTCCACGTTGCCCGCTTGCCCCCGAGCCTGTTGGAGACGTACCTCGAACAGCGAGTTCAAAGAAGATGCGAGCTCACCAAAGTATTTCCTGAACGCGGCTATTGATTCAGAGATAACTTGACCCGCTGTATTGCCCAAGATTACCTCTGCTTCCCACCCTGCCGCTTGCAGCCTAACCAAGTCTTCCCTCAATGCCTCAATGCGGTTGCTACGTAGAAACCATTCGTCCAACATCTGCGCTTCATCCGGTGACTCATCCTCTTTCCTTGGACGAGCGGCGGCCTCGGCAGATGAAGCAATGGGGAATCTGGCCCACTTGAAGGCGTCACTGATCTCGTAGGAAAGGAGAGCTACTTTACGGGCAACCTCAAACCTTGCCTTGCCTGTCAACTCCCTGCGCCAAGTAAACAACCCACATAGGGCCGCAGCCGCAACGAGTACGCTGGCTAACGCAACAATGACATTGCTCACACTGGAGACGACTTCCTCAGTCACGGCTAATCTTCTTGAATACGAGGCAAACAGTGGTAATCTGTTCCCCTGAGTCGCTTCCTGTACAACTCTGGCACAGAGTAGCGGCGAGTCTTCCCGTTGTAGGGTTGCCCTCCGCCAGTTGGGGCGCGAGTTGAATATCGTCCTCCATGACGGTTATTGCCTCAATTCCCCTTACTAAAGCAGTATGCCCAGCGCCATCCATGGTGAGGTTAGGACGCGCAACAGAGTGACGCGACACAGAAAATACCACTTAACACTCCCGCCGGCTGGGAAGAGATGACTTCCTGTCAAATGGTCTGACGATACGTGTCCGTTCGTCCAACGTCCATCGGGAAAACTCCGTCGAGTTTATCACTCGGGTCACGACCCACGCTTCGTTCGCATATTCAGCCGTCCAGTGAATCCGTGGACTCTCAGACCCAACCTCGCATTTACGAACTTCTTCAATCTGCGTTAGCCGCCCGACATCAAACTGGTAGAATGTGTACGTTTTCAGGCTCAGATAGTTTTGAACTACTGCAATCGCCTCAGTGGGTGTAAAGTATGGCGGAGGAGTCGGCGTTGGGGTCGGTATAGGAGTGGCTGTAGGCCTCCGTTCGGGTGTAGCTGTGGGCGTCGGCGTGGCTTCAGGCCCAGCACAGGCAAGTGTCAAGATGAGCAGACCTGTGATTATGCCCGCTACCTTTATGTATGCTGCCACACTTACTTCACGACGGGTTCCAAAGAATACTGCTTGCGGACGCTTCACAAGTGTTTGCATTTGGTGGGCCTCCGTGGACTCGAACTCTCGGATTACGAACCACGTCCAAGGCAGTCCTTCTGTGCCGCCCGCGCACTCCCCCACTGTCGTTGCTGGGTTGCTGGCGAACCTTTGGCCCTACGTCGTCAGCAGCCAGTCCACCACCCGCTTGTACTGCTCCAGCGTGACCTCGCCTATGATGCGGATAGCGCCCTGCTTGTCCAGGAAGATGGCCGTGGGGATGCCCTGAATCTTCTTCTGTTGCGCCTCCGCCAGATCGGCCAGAACGCCGGGCCGCTGGGAGCCGCTCTCTAGGTC